>CALEMZ010000198.1 GCA_937910975.1 uncultured Pseudorhodobacter sp.
CACGGTCAGTTCCCCGTGCGTGATCGCGGTCGAGACCACGGCGTCGGGGTGACGCAGTTCCAGATGGGTGGCAAGCTCACTCAGGGGCTTCGGTCATATCGTTCTCCCCTAGCGGATAAGCGTGCCGGTACGGCGGATTTTGCGCTGCAATTGTAAGATGCCATAGAGCAGGGCCTCTGCTGAAGGCGGGCAGCCCGGCACATAGATATCAACCGGAACGATCCTGTCGCAACCGCGCACCACCGAATAGCTATAGTGGTAATAGCCTCCGCCATTGGCGCAAGACCCCATGGAAATCACATAGCGCGGCTCTGGCATCTGGTCATAGACCTTGCGCAGCGCCGGAGCCATCTTATTGGTCAGCGTGCCGGCCACGATCATCACATCCGACTGGCGCGGAGAGGCGCGCGGCGCAAAGCCAAAACGCTCCACATCATAGCGCGGCATGGCTGCGTGCATCATTTCCACCGCACAGCAGGCCAGACCAAAGGTCATCCAGTGCAGCGAACCCGTGCGCGCCCAGTTGATGATGTCCTCGGTCGAGGTCAGCAAAAATCCCTTGTCTTGCAACTCGGCATTCAGCGTTTGGGTTGCGACCTCAAGATCGGCCCCAGCCGTATTGGCACCGGACATCACTCCCATTCGAGCGCCCCCTTCTTCCATTCATAGGCAAAGCCAACCGTCAGCACCGCCAGAAACACGATCATCGACCAAAACGCTGTCATGCTGATCTCACCAAAGGCCACGGCCCATGGGAACAGGAAGGCAACCTCCAGATCGAAAATGATGAAAAGGATGGCGACGAGGTAGAAGCGCACATCGAATTTCATGCGCGCGTCATCAAAGGCGTTGAAGCCACATTCATAGGCCGACACTTTTTCCGGGTCGGGACGACGCACGGCAAGCACCACAGCCGCAAGAATCAGGACAAGCCCAAGACCGATCGCAATGATCAAAAAGATGATGATGGGCAGGTATTCCCGGAGAAGTAGGTCCACAAGATGCTCCTATCGCTGGCGGCATGCGGGCTTCGACCCCGATTGGGGCAGATGCACCTCTTGGCTTCGTTTACTCCTCCCCCCCTCCGGGGTCAACCGAAGGCGGCAGGAAACATGCCGTTTTAACTCGTGTAATTGTCGCATCAAGAAAACCATACCGCGACGCGGTGAGGGGCGCATTTTCGCCCGATCACAAGGCCCAATCTGGTTTGCGCTTATCAAAGAAAGCATTGATGCCAATTTGGGCCTCAGGGCTTTCCCAGCGGGTGACAAGGGCTGCGATGCTCGCCTCGATCTGGGCCGCATCGGGCATTGGCGCAAGCAGGCGGATTAAGGCCTTAGCCTCGGCCACCGCACCGGGGGCGCAGGACAGATAGGGTTTCACCTCGTCCTCCACCGCCGCATCGAGGTCTTCGGGCCGGACAACACGGGCGAGCAGGTTCAGCCGCATCGCCTCATCGGCATCAAACAGCCGGGCCGAGGCAAAAACGCGCCGCGCCTTTGCCGCCCCCATCCGCGCCACCACATAAGGCCCGATGGTCGCAGGGATCAGGCCCAGCCGGGTTTCCGTCAGGCCAAAACGCGCCTCCGGCACGCCAATCGCCACATCACAGACCGACATCATGCCAACCCCGCCGCCATAGGCCTGGCCCTGCACCCGCCCAATCAGCGGCTTTGGCAGGTTGTTGAGCGCGGCCAGCATCATCGCAAGCTTGCGGGCCTCTGCTGCCCGCGTGGGGCCATCGGCTGCCATTTGCTCACGCATCCAGCCCAGATCGCCGCCTGCGCAAAAGCTGTCGCCTGCCGCTGCCAGCACCACGACACGCACCGTAGGGTCTGCGCCCAAAGCCTGCGCCGCCTGCGTCAGTTCCGCGATCATCAAAGCCGAAAGCGCGTTGCGCTTTTCAGGGCGGTTAAGCGTAAGAATGGCCACCCCGCGCGCATCGGTTTGAACTGTAATCGTTTGATAGATCATGGTTTTGTTCCGATCTGTGTCGCGTCTTGTCCGCGCATCTTGCGCGCCATCTCTGCCGCCTGCGCCAATAGTGCATGGTCAAGCCCGGTGCTATACCCCAGCCCTTCCAGATAGCGCGCCACGCTTTCCGTCGCCACGTTGCCCGCCGCCCCCGGCGCATAGGGGCAGCCGCCCAAGCCCCCCACGGCGGCATCAAACACCCGCAGCCCATGGCCCAGCGAAACGCCGATATTGTCCAGCGCGCGGCCGTTGGTATCGTGGTAATGCCCCGCAAGGCGATCCGTCGGCATCTCATCCAGCACCGCTTGCAGCATCGCGTCGATACGCTCCGGCGTGGCCTGCCCGATAGTATCGCCAAGGCTAACCTCATGGCAGCCCATGTCACGCAGTGCCGCCACAACCCTTGCCACCGCCCCCGGCGCCACCCGCCCGTCATAGGGGCAATCGGTCACGCAAGACACATAACCGCGCAGCCGCACCCCATCGCGCAAGGCGGCCTCGGCCACCGGCGCGAAGCGCGCAAGGCTTTCGGCAATCATGGCGTTCAGATTGGCTTTGGAAAACCCTTCTGAGGCGGCGCCAAAGATAGCCACCTCATCGGCACCCGCGACGCGGGCCGCCTCATATCCCTTCATGTTTGGCGTCAGCGCGCCGTAAATCACGCCCGGATTGCGGGTCATCGCCGCCATCACCTGCGCGCTGTCGGCCATCTGCGGCACCCATTTCGGCGAGACGAAACTTGCCACCTCAATCCGCCGAAACCCCGCGCGCGACAAAAGATCAATCAGCGCAAGCTTTTCGGCCAGAGGGATCAGCCGCGCCTCATTTTGTAAGCCGTCGCGCGGACCAACCTCATAAACTTCAACGTAATTTTCCATCTCAGACCTCCGGCGCGGCATAGAATTCACGGGTATAGATCTGGGCCGGGCCATCTTGCACCAAGGCGCGCTGAAACGCGGGCCGGGCCATAAGCCGGGCCAGATAGGCCCGCGCGCCCTCGGACAGTTCAGTGAACCGCGCCCCGAGATACAACCCATAGCCGCACTGCACATCCGCCGCTGAAAACCCGCCCGCCAGCAAAAACCCCGCCCCCGCCTGCGCCGCCACAGCCTCAAGGCATTTGGCCAAGCGCTTTGCCTCCAGCCGCATGACGGTGGGCGAACGCATGTGGTCCTCGCGCAGAACAATGTGATGCTGGGTCAGATTGGCCAGATGCTGGCCGATGGTTTCGCCAAAATGCAGCCATTCAAGGAAATCCGCCCGCTCCGCATCCCCTAAAGCGCGGGTCAGATGCGGCGCGCGGCTTTCAGTCAGATATTCGGCCATCGCGCCACTTTCAAACATCGCACGACCGTCCACCTCCAGTGCTGGCACACGACCTGCGGGTGACAACGCCAAAAACGCAGGCGCGCGCAGCGAATTGTCAAAGCTGTGCGGCACAAGTTCAAACTCCGCCCCGATCTCATGCAGCAACCACAGCACCCGAAAAGACCGGGCTTGGGCCACATGATGCAGGCGGATCACGCCTCCTCCTCCAGCAAGATCAGCGCCGCCCCGGCCTCCACCTGCTGACCGGCCTCGGCCAGCACCTGCCCGACAATCCCGTCACGGGCTGCTGTCAACGTATGCTCCATTTTCATCGCCTCCAGCACGGCCAGACGGTCCCCCGCCACCACCGCTTGCCCCGGCACCACAAAGACCGCCTTCACCAAACCCGGCATCGGTGAGAGTGTGGCATTGGTCGGCCCCGCCCCCATGACGTCGCGGGCCAGCGCGTCCAACAGTGTAAAGGAAAATGCACCCTCACGGGCAAAGACATGGATCGCCCCCGCCGCCTTTTGCACCGGGATCATGGGCGCGCCGTCAATGCGCCACTGCCCCGCGACCCGCCGCCCGCAAAGCTCCGTCTCGCCAAGACGCACCAAGGCATGATCGGCCGCCAAGACGGCAAGTTGCGCTTCGACCGCTGCGCCCTGATGCAGCAAGGACATATTGCGCCGCAAGGGCGACCAAAGCGAAAATCCGATATTTGGCCCCTCCGGCAGGTTTGCTGCCGCCAGAACCGCAAGCGCCCTTACCGCATCCGAGGCTTGCGGCTGCACTGTCAGCGCGGCCAGATCCCGCTCGATCAACCCGGTATCCACATCGCCCCGGCCAAAGCCTTCATGCCGCGCCAAGGCACCCAGAAAGGCGAGGTTGGTGACAGAGCCTGCCACTTGCGTCCCCTCCAGCGCCCGACTGAGCTTGGAGAGGGCAATCGCGCGCGTGTGCCCATGCACGATGATTTTGGCGATCATCGGGTCATACCACGGGCTGATACTGTCGCCGGGGCGCACGCCACTATCGGCGCGGGCATCCGCCGGAAATTGCAGATGGTCCAGCCGCCCCGTGGCGGGCAAGAACCCGGCAGGCACATCCTCGGCATAAAGCCGGGCCTCAAAGGCATGGCCGTTGATCGACAGGTCTTCCTGGCGCAGGGGCAGGCTTTCGCCGCTTGCAACGCGCAGTTGCCATTCCACCAGATCGACACCCGTAATCGCTTCGGTGACGGGATGTTCCACTTGCAGGCGCGTGTTCATCTCCATGAACCAGAAACGATCGGCGCGTAGGCCTTCGCTGGCATCCACGATAAATTCGATCGTGCCAGCCCCCTTATAGCCAATGGCGCGGGCAGCTTTCACCGCCGCATCGCCCATCGCCGCGCGCATTTCAGGCGGCATATCGGGTGCTGGGGCCTCTTCTATCACCTTTTGGTGGCGGCGTTGCAGGCTGCAATCGCGCTCAAAAAGATGAACCGCATCATGGCCATCGCCAAAAACCTGCACCTCGATGTGGCGCGGCTTATCGACGTATTTCTCGATCAGCACCGCGTCATTGCCAAAGGCGGTTGCGGCCTCGCCCTTGGCACTGGCCAGCGCGTCGGCAAAATCAGCGGGGCGCGCGACCTTGCGCATCCCCTTGCCGCCGCCACCCGCCACGGCCTTGATGAGAACGGGATAGGTAACTTTCTCGGCCTCAGCCGCCAGAACGGCGGGGTCTTGGTTTTCGCCCAAATAGCCGGGCACCACGGGAACCCCCGCCGCCTGCATCTGCTTTTTGGCAGCATCCTTGAGCCCCATAGCGCGGATCGCAGCTGCCGAAGGGCCGATGAAGACCAATCCCGCCGCCGCAACCGCATCGACAAAATCGGGGTTTTCCGAAAGGAAGCCATAGCCGGGATGGATGGCCTGCGCGCCGCTTGCCTTTGCCGCCGCGATAATCACATCACCGCGCAGATAGCTATCCTTTGGGGCGGACCCACCGATATGCACCGCCTCATCGGCCATGGCCACATGTTTTGCGCGCGCATCGGCATCGGAATAGACCGCGACTGTGGCCACGCCCAGTTTGCGCGCAGTTTCCATGATGCGGCAGGCGATTTCACCGCGATTGGCAATCAGGATTTTGTCGAACATTTTACTGTCTCGCTGGTTGGAGAGCGCCGGGGGCCAGCCCCCGGACCCCCGGGATATTTAGGAATAGATGAAAGGGCTACATGCGGAACAGGCCAAATTTTGTGGGCTCAATCGGGGCGTTTAGCGCGGCGGTAAGAGAGAGCGACAGGATTTGGCGGGTTTTGCGGGGGTCGATGATGCCATCATCCCAGAGGCGGGCGGAGGCATAAAGCGGGTGCGATTGCTCTTCAAACATATCGATGGTGGGTTGTTTGAAAGCGGCCTCCTCCTCGGCGGACCAAGTGCCGCCGGCGCGGTCGATGCCGTCGCGTTTGACCGTGGCCAGAACGCCTGCGGCCTGTGCGCCGCCCATGACGGAGATGCGGGAGTTGGGCCAGGTCCACAAGAAGCGGGGCGAATAGGCGCGGCCTGCCATGCCGTAATTGCCCGCCCCAAAGGAGCCGCCCAGCAGCATGGTGATCTTGGGCACATTAGTGGTGGCAACGGCAGTAACCATTTTGGCCCCATGCCGCGCGATGCCTTCGTTTTCATATTTGCGTCCGACCATGAAGCCGGTGATGTTTTGCAAGAAAACCAGCGGGATATTGCGCTGGCTGCACAGTTCCACAAAATGCGCGCCTTTGACGGCGGCCTCGGAGAAAAGCACGCCGTTATTGGCGATGATACCCACCGGGCAGCCATTCACATGTGCGAAACCCGTGACCAGTGTTTCTCCAAAACGCGCCTTGAACTCATCAAAGCGGGAGCCGTCGACAACGCGCGCAATAACCTCGCGGATATCATAGGGGGTGCGTAGATCGGAGGGCACAAGGCCGAGGATTTCCTCGGGGTCATAGGTCGGGTCTTCTGCTGGTTGCCACTGCACCGTGGCGGGTTTGGCGCGATTGAGGTTGCCCACGGCGCGGCGCACGAGGGCCAGCGCATGGGCGTCATCCTCGGCCAGATAATCGGCCACGCCGGAAAGACGGGTGTGCACATCGCCGCCGCCGAGGTCTTCGGCGCTGACCACCTCGCCGGTTGCGGCTTTCACCAAGGGCGGGCCGGCAAGAAAGATCGTGCCTTGATCGCGCACGATGATCGTCACATCGGACATCGCCGGCACATAAGCCCCGCCTGCGGTGCAAGAACCCATGACCACGGCGATTTGCGGGATGCCCCTGGCGGACATCCGGGCCTGATTGTAAAAGATGCGGCCAAAATGGTCGCGGTCGGGGAAAACCTCATCCTGGTTGGGCAGGTTCGCACCGCCACTATCCACAAGGTAGATGCAGGGCAGATGGTTTTCCTCGGCAATCTCCTGGGCGCGCAGGTGTTTCTTGACCGTCAACGGGTAATAGGTGCCGCCCTTCACGGTGGCATCATTGCAAACCACCATCACCTCTTGGCCCATCACAAGGCCAATCCCTGCGATCAGCCCCGCACAGGGCGCGTCGCCGCCATAAAGCCCATGCGCCGCGGTGGCGCCGATTTCCAGAAACGGAGAACCCGGGTCCAGCAGGTTTGCCACCCGGCCACGCGGGGCCATCTTGCCGCGCCCGACATGGCGGGCGAGCGATTTCGCGCCCCCCCCGGCAGCGGCCAACCGAGCCGCCTCAGCCACGGCGTCCAACATCGCCAGATGGGCGGCGCGATTGGCGCGCGCGCCTTCGGTGTTGGGCAAAAACGAACTGTTCAGCCGCATCACATCCCCCCCAGATCGCGCAGGACCAAGGCCCGACGCGCGGTCATATCCAACATGCAACCCGTGTAGATGTTCGAGCGCATCGTGCCCTCGATGAACATCTGATATTGCAAACCACAATCAGCATCCCGAAAGGCAATCCATGCCCGTTGCGCACCGCGCAACGCTGTCTTCTGATCCGATGTGATCTCGGCCATCCGTGCCTTATATTCGCGGTTGAGGAACCCGTCCCAAACCTCGGTCTCGGCGCTGGTGCATTGGCTCATCCCCTGGGTCGAGAACCCGCCCGGTTGTTCCATGCAAAGGCCCGCGGCGGCACCGATACAATCTGTATCCACACCATCGCGGAAGGCCTGCGCGAAACAGGCCTGCACCTGATCTGCATCCACCGCTGGCACAAAATCCTGCGCCAGTGCAGGCCCGGAGCCAATCAATGCAACCATCAAAATACGTTTCATTGCTTCATCAACTCCCGACCAATCAGCATCCGGCGGATCTCACTCGTCCCCGCGCCAATCTCCATCAGTTTGGCATCGCGGAACAAACGGCTGACGGCACTATCGGCCAAGAAGCCCGCCCCGCCCAAGGCCTGCACCGCCTGATGCGCCTGCACCATCGCCTGCTCGGACGCGTAAAGCACACAAGCCGCCGCATCTTGCCGTGTCACCGCGCCCCGGTCACAGGCGCGAGCCACCTCATAGACATAGGCACGGGCGGAGTTCATGGCCGTATACATATCCGCCACCTTCCCCTGCATCAGCTGGAAATTCCCGATGGGCTGGCCGAACTGTTCACGGCTTTGCAGGTAGGGGATCACCTCATCCAGACACGCAGCCATGATGCCCGTGCCAATGCCCGACAGCACCACCCGCTCATAATCGAGGCCAGACATCAAAACGCGCACGCCGCGCCCCTCCTCGCCCAGCACATTCTCAAACGGCACTTCGACATTATCGAAGATCAGCTCGGCGGTGTTTGAGCCGCGCATCCCCAGCTTGTCGAAATGCGGGCTGGTGGAGAAACCTTTCATCGTCTTTTCCACGATGAAAGCCGTCATGCCCTTGCTGCCCGCCTCGGGGTCCGTTTTGGCATAAACCACCAGCGTATCGGCATCCGGCCCGTTGGTGATCCAGTATTTATTGCCGTTGAGCGTGTAGTAACCGTTCTTCTTTTCCGCCCGCAGCTTCATCGAAACCACGTCCGACCCCGCCCCCGCCTCTGACATCGCCAGCGCGCCGACATGCGCACCCGAAATCAGGCCGGGCAGGTACTTGGCCTTCTGCGCCGCACTTCCGTTCAGCTTGATCTGGTTGATACACAGGTTGGAATGCGCGCCATATGACAAGGACACCGAGGCCGAGGCCCGCGCGATCTCTTCCGTGGCAATCACATGGGCAAGGTATCCCATCCCTGCCCCGCCATGCTCTTCCGGCACGGTGATCCCCAGAAGCCCAAGCTCCCCCATCTCGCGCCACAGCTCTGCAGGAAAGGCATTGCTGGCATCAATCTGAGCTGCCATCGGCTTGACGCGCGTCTGCGCCCAGCGATGCACCATATCTTGCAATGCAGCGATATCCTCGCCCAGATCAAATTGCATAGAGGCCATGAACATCCGGAATTCCCCCGTCTTCACGTGAATTGAACAACTGTTCATTTCATAAACGCATATGCTGAGTCGCGTCAATGGTCTTGCGGGAGGGCTTGCGGGCCGCTTTGCGGGAGGGCTTGCGCGTGGCAAGCTCTGGGCAGTAGATGGCACCCACCCCCGCGCGGGGCGCGATGCAAAAGGGGCGATGCGATGGATGCGAACAAAACCGTGACAGTTGGCAATGTGGTCTTTGACAATGCCGGTCCCGTGGCCTTCATCCTTGGCCCATGCCAAATGGAAAGCCGCGACCATGCGTTGGAGATGGCCGCCGCCATTGCCGAGATCACCCAGGGTCTGGGCGTGCAGGCCGTATTCAAGGCCTCATATGACAAGGCCAATCGCACCAGCCTTTCGGGCACGCGCGGCATTGGCATGGCCAAGGCCATGGAGGTCTTTGCCGAGGTGAAAGAGCGTTTTGGCATGCCGGTCCTGACCGATGTGCATGAGGCCAGCCATTGCGCGCCCGCCGCCGAGGTCTGTGACATCTTGCAAATCCCCGCGTTCTTGTGCCGCCAAACCGACCTTTTGATCGCAGCCGCCGTGACGGGCCGCGTGATCAATGTGAAAAAGGGGCAGTTTCTGGCACCTTGGGATATGGTGAATGTGGTGGCCAAAATTACCGGCTCAGGCAATGCCAACGTGATGCTGACAGAACGCGGCACGAGCTTTGGCTATAACACTTTGGTAAGTGATTTCCGTGGCTTGCCCATTATGGCGCAAACTGGCGCGCCGGTTATTTTTGACGCCACCCATTCGGTGCAGCAACCCGGCGGGCAAGGCGGCTCCTCTGGTGGGCAACGCGAATTCGTACCGGTGCTGTCGCGCGCCGCTGTCGCGGTGGGCGTGGCTGGCGTGTTCATTGAAACCCATGAAAACCCCGATGCCGCGCCCTCTGACGGCCCCAATATGGTGCCCTTGTCCAGTCTTGGCGCGCTTCTGGCCAGCCTCAAGGCAATTGATGGGTTGGTTAAGGCGTTCTAAATCCGGTCATTGCACGATACGCGGAGCGTCACCTGATACGGTTCTTTCGAGGTGATGCCGCGTTCGCCATCCCGGACCTTTACGAGATGCTGGAGGCCGCTGGCTATCTTTGGGCAAAGCAAGGCGCAACAAAATTTCAAATCATGGCCGTGCATGGCCACAGAGTCCCCGAATCAGGAAAAGTCTATACCAAAGGCGCGCGGCGCACCCGCCTCGCCGCCGATGGCACGCAGCTATTTGCGAACTTGGAATGGTAGGTTGAAAATCTGAATTGTGTCCAGCGCGGCTCTGTTGCACAATCGTGAGGGATTCCCTGCGTGACTCCAAGGTGTTAATCGGCTTGCATGAGCACCCCCCCCAACTTACCGCACGACGAACTGGCGTTCTTACAATGCCGCCCTGAAGCAACGTGGATCGGCACGCCGCAAACTCATCGCGTTGGATCAGTCCGTTAAAGGGAAGGGGAAGCTCGACCTCAAGCTGATTTGTGCAACAGAGCCAGTTCCTTTGCGACATCGGGCA
>CALEMZ010000199.1 GCA_937910975.1 uncultured Pseudorhodobacter sp.
TATGATCTGAACCTGAATCTGCCAGAACCGCTGCTGCCGCGTCAGTGCCGCTATACCGTGGCTGAGCGGGTGGATGCGCTTGGCAATGTGCTGGTGCCGCTGGACCGGGCCGAGGCGGAGGCGGTGGTCGATGAGATTGCGGCGGCGGGCTATGACAGTGTGGCGGTGGGGCTGATCCACTCCTACCTCAACGATGCGCATGAGAGGATGCTGCGCGCGGTTCTGGCCGAGCGGATGCCGGGGGCGATGGTGTCATTGTCATCAGAAGTATCGCCCCAGATGCGGGAATATGAGCGGTTTAACACTGTCGTTGCCAATGCCTATATTAAGCCCTTGATGAAATCCTACCTGAGCCGTTTGGAAGGGCGTTTGCAGGCCGAGGGCGTGACTTGCGCGATTTTTCTGATGCATTCGGGGGGCGGGATTATCTCGCTTGAAAGTGCGGCGGAATTTCCGGTGCGGCTGGTGGAATCGGGGCCTGCGGGCGGGGCGGTTTTTGCGGCCAATATCGCGGCGCGCTACGGGCTGGAAAAGGTGCTTTCTTTTGATATGGGCGGCACCACGGCCAAGATCTGCCTGATCAAGAACCAGACGCCGAAAACCAGCCGGGTGTTTGAAGTGGCGCGGACCTACCGTTTCAAGAAAGGCTCGGGGATGCCGATTTCGATCCCGGTGATTGATATGGTGGAAATAGGCGCGGGGGGCGGCAGTCTTGCCCATGTCGATGCGATGCGCCAAATCCGGGTGGGGCCGGAAAGCGCGGGCTCCGAGCCGGGGCCAGCGTGCTATGGGCGCGGGGGTGCCAGACCTGCGGTGACGGATGCCGATTTGGTGCTGGGCAAGCTGGATGCGGCGAATTTCGCGGGGGGCTCGATTACGCTGGATAGCGCTGCCTCAGAGGCGGCGTTGGTTGCTGTGCTGGGTGAGGTTCTGGGCATGGATGCGGCCACAGCGGCCTTTGGGCTGGCCGAGGTGGTGGATGAAAACATGGCCAATGCCGCGCGGGTGCATGCCGTGGAAAACGGCGAGGACCTGTCGGGCTATACGATGATTGCTTTTGGTGGTGCGGCGCCGCTGCACGCCGGGCGTTTGTGCGAAAAGCTGGGGGTGCGGCGTTTGCTGGTGCCGCCGGGGGCCGGGGTCGGCTCTGCCATCGGGTTTTTGCGTGCGCCGTTCAGCTTTGAGGCCAACCGCTCGATCTATATGAAGCTTTCCAATTTTGACGCAGAGCGGATCAAGGCGCTGCTGCGTGATTTGAAGGCGGAGGCGACGGGCTTTGTGCGCGGTTGCGATGCGAGCAGTGAGATATTGTCGGAATATAAGGTCTATATGCGCTACACTGGGCAGGGCTGGGAAATTCCGATTGTGTTGACTGAGGCGCAGGCGTTGAACCCGAAGGCCGAAACCTTTGAGGCCTTGTTTGAGGCCGATTATACCAAGCTTTTTGGCCGCGCCGTGGCTGGGATGGATGTGGA
The DNA here is from genome assembly GCA_937910975.1 of uncultured Pseudorhodobacter sp. Lineage (GTDB taxonomy): Bacteria > Pseudomonadota > Alphaproteobacteria > Rhodobacterales > Rhodobacteraceae > Pseudorhodobacter. The sequence continues at coordinate 1,476 of CALEMZ010000199.1, forward strand.
AATCACCGTTTGGTCGGTCAATGCCACGACGCCGCCAGAAGCGGTGGCGCGGGTGGCGGAGGCTGTGCCGGGGCGCGCGGTTGCGGCTCAGGCGCTGCGTCAGATATTCGACCCGGCGCTGGCGGCATTTGTTGAGGCAAGCGTGGTGGCGCGGGCCGATATGGCGGTCGGGGCGCAACTGGCAGGCCCGGCGGCGATCACCGAGGATGAGACGACGATCATCCTGCCCTCTAGCCGCCGCGCGATCTGCCAGCCCGATGGCTGCATCGACATCACCCTGAATACCTGAGCGGGAGCCGAAAAGATGAGCAAACAACATTCGAATGTCGCGCATCAGGTGATGTGGAACCGCCTGATCTCGGTGGTGGAGGAACAGGCGCAGGCGC
>CALEMZ010000200.1 GCA_937910975.1 uncultured Pseudorhodobacter sp.
ACAATGACGATCGCCTCGCGCCCTCCGGTTTCAATGAGGCCGACCAGATCGAGATTACCCGCCGCATCACCCGTGACGCAGGCTCTGCCTATAAGGCCAACACCCGCGATGTGCGTGCGCGTGATATTCAGATGCTTTTTGCCGATGCCTCTACCGGGGCGCACTCTCCTGCGCTAGTGCGGCAGGGCCAGATCGCCGAGCTTATCAACGCCAAACCCAAGGCCCGTCGCCGCATCCTGGAAGAGGCCGCAGGCATCTCGGGCCTCTATCAGCGTCGGCATGAGGCGGAACTGCGCCTGAACGCGACTGAGATCAACCTCGCCCGCATCGCTGATGTGCTTGAAGCCCTCGCCTCCCAACTCGGTGCGCTCTCCCGTCAGGCCCGTCAAGCAGCTCGCTACCGCGAGATCGGCACCGAATTACGCCGCGCCGAGGGTATGTTGCTCTATCGCCGCTGGCGCGAGGCCGATCAGGCCGTGCTGGAGGCGGAATCCTTGCTGCGCGAACGGCTCATTCAGGCAGGCAAGGCCGAAACCCTGTCGCGTGTGGCTGACGAGGCGCGGAGAAAGGCAGAAGAGGCGCTGCCCCCCAAGCGCGAGGAAGAAGCGATTGCCGGGACCATTTTGCAACGCCTGACCGTGCAGCGCGATGCGCTCAATGATACCGAAGCCCGCGCCCTGCAAGCCATCGAAACCCTGCGCTCTCGCATCGAGCAGCTCGCCCGCGACATGGAGCGCGAAACCGGCCTCAACCGCGATGCGCAAGAAACCATTTCCCGGCTGGAATGGGAGGCCGAACAGCTTTCCCGCGCTGCCGAGGGCCATGATGACAAGCTGCGCGAAGCCGCTGAAGCCGCCCGCGAAGCCGGCGCGCTGCTGACCGAGCGTGAAAGCGGCATGTCGGAAATGACCGAGGATGTCGCCCGCCTCGCCGCGCGCCACCAATCTGTCCAGCGACTGCTCGCCGATACGCAAACCACGGTGGATAAGGCCGAAAGTTCCGCCGCCCGTGCCAAAGATGCCTCTGCTGAGGCATTGGAATTTGAGGTCCGCGCCGCCGAGGCCTTTGAGATTGCCGAGATCGCGCAAGAAGAGGCGATTGCACTGGCCGAAGCCACTGAGGAAGCGCTGGAAAGCGCCGAGGAGGCCCGCGCGGATGTCCAATCGCGTGAGGCCGAAGCCCGCGCCATGCGATCGGAAGCGGAAGGCGAGGCCAACGCTCTGCGCGCCGAAGTCGCGGCGCTCGGGCGGCTTGTGGAACGCGAATCCGCTGCTGGCTCGCAGGTGCTGGATCTGTGTCAGGTGGAGCCGGGCTATGAGGCGGCCTTGGGTGCTGCCCTTGCCGATGATCTGCGCGCGCCTGCTGTGGGCGATGAGGCTATTTCCGGCTGGGCCGCCCTGCCTGATTACGATGAAAACGCAGCACTTCCCGCCGGGGCCACGCCATTGGCGCAATGGGTCAAAGTGCCCGATGTTCTGCGCCGTCGTATCGGCCAGATCGGCCTTGTCGCGCGCGATCAGGGTGCACGCCTGCAACCCGCACTGCGCCCCGGTCAGCGGCTCGTTAGTGTAGAAGGCGACCTTTGGCGTTGGGATGGCTTTCGCGCCGGGGCCGATGATGCGCCCTCCGCCGCCGCGCTTCGGCTTAAACAGCTTAACCGACTGGTGCAGTTGAAGCGCGATCTTGAAGAGGTGGCCGCCCGCGCCGATGGGGCCAGAATGGCGCATGAGTCGTTGCAAGCCCGGCTGGCCGAGCTTGCCCGCGTCGATCAGATGGCGCGCGACGCCCGCCGCGCTGCCGATGCCCGCGTGACCGAGGCCAACCGCGCTTTGGCCCGCGCCGAGGCGGATCGTTCCATCGCGGGTGGCAAACTCGAAGCGGCCCGCCTCGCCGTCACCCGCTATGAAACCGAGGCGACCGAGACCCGCGCCACCCTGCGCGACGCCCGCAACAGTGCTACGGCGCTGCCGGATATTGATGCCGCCCGCGCCACGGTTGAGGCGTTGAAAACCACGGTCGAGGCTGCGCGCATCACCATGATGACCCGCCGCTCCGCGCATGATGAATTCCGACGCGAAGGCGAGGCGCGGCTGAAGCGGCGGCAGGAAGTGACCAAGGAGGTCTCCGGCTGGAAGCACCGTCTGGAAACGGCTGAAAAGCGCAACCACGAACTCGCCGAACGCAAGGCGCTGACCGAGGAAGAGCTGCTGGACGCTCAAGCCGCGCCTGAGGAAATCGCCATCCAGCGTGAGGAATTGGCCGATGCCATGGCCGCCGCCGAAACGCGCCGCGCGGTCGCCGCCGACGCGCTGGCCGCTGCCGAAACCACGCTGCGTGAAGCCACCTTGCATGAGCGGGAGGCCGAACGTCTGGCAGGCGAGGCCCGCGAAGCCCGCGCCCGCACCGAGGCCCGGCACGAGGCCGCCATCGAGGCGCGTGATGCGGCTTCTTTGCGTATCCGTGAAGAGGCCGATAGCGCGCCCCAGAAGCTGTTGGAATCCCTTGGTGCAGACCCAGATAAGATGCCCGATGTGGACCATCTGGAAACCGAGGTCAGCCGTCTTAAGCGGCAGCGTGAGGCCTTGGGGGCGGTGAACCTGCGCGCCGAGGAAGACGCAAAATCGGTGCAAGTAGAGCATGACACGCTGGCCACCGAAAAGACCGATCTGGAAGAGGCGATCAAGAAGCTCCGCTCCGGCATCGCGGGCCTGAACCGTGAGGGCCGCGAACGTTTGCTGACTGCCTTTGAGCAGGTGAACACCTCTTTCGGCACGCTCTTTTCCCATTTGTTTGGCGGGGGCGAGGCACGGCTGGTGCTGGTGGAATCCGATGACCCGCTGGATGCGGGGCTGGAGATCATGTGCCAGCCGCCGGGCAAGAAGCTGGCCACGCTCAGCCTGCTGTCGGGGGGGGAGCAGACCCTGACGGCGATGGCGCTGATCTTTGCGGTTTTCCTCGCTAACCCCGCGCCGATCTGCGTGCTCGATGAGGTGGACGCGCCGCTGGATGATGCCAACGTGACCCGCTTTTGCGATCTTTTGGATGAGATGACGCGCCGCACCGAAACCCGCTTCCTGATCATCACCCACCATGCCGTCACGATGGCGCGGATGGACCGTTTGTTCGGGGTGACGATGGCCGAGCAAGGGGTCAGCCAGCTGGTGAGCGTGGACCTGAAGCGTGCTGCGGCAATGGTGGCCTGATCGCCGCCCCCGCCCTCATCTCTATCAGCCAGCGGTCGCTGGGCATACCTTGGGCGCGGCGCACAGACCGGGCAGGGCAGCAACGAGAGAGGCTGCGGTTACGATTGCAACGGGCTCATTTTGGCGATTTTATCGCGCAGGTGGAGGGAGGTTTCGATCAAGATGCCCTCAGCGCGGAGTTTCACCAGCGTGTCCGTGTTGGCGGTTTGGGTGGCGCGATAGAAGACGTCGATCTGGGCATCATCGGCGGCCAGCAGCCATTCTTGCAGGGCGGGGTTGTATTGATAGGCCCCGCGCGTAAGGCGGAATTGCAAACGATCTTTCCAGCGCGCAGGGCCCTCGGCGTGGAAATGCAGTAAGGCGATATCGGGGAAGAAATCACCCCCCGGCACGCGGGCGCCTGCGCGAAAGGCACCGTGGAGGCGGGGTTCAAAACGCGCAAGCCCGGTGCGGAAAAAGCACTTTCCGGCAGCGTGGGACAGCACACCATTGGACATGAGCGGCGCGAAAGCGCCAAAGACGCGCGTGCGGGCGGCTTCATTAGCGGCCCCGCGCAAGGCGGCGCGGAAGTGGCGGGCGGTGAAAATATCATCGGGTAGCAATGGGTCATGCAGCGCCTCCCACGGGGCCATGCGGAGCATGGATTGATCGCGCGGAAGCGCGGTCGAGGGCCGCTGCGATATCCGTGTTGGGCAGGATGTATTCATCCACGTCGATATGCGCGACCCATGGCAGCGCTTTGGTGGCATAGACGCGTTGCATATTTCGCGATTGGCGGTTCTGGTGCTTGCCGGGGCGTTTGCCGATCAACCCCGTCCAATAGGCATCCGAGCAGCGGGTAGCAGTGACGCGCGGGTCGTGGAACTGGTCAGCCGCAGGGTCTTCGGGGTCGTCGAAAAAAAGCCAGATATGAGCTGCCCCAAGGTTCAGGTGATAGGCCGCAAAGGCCTGCACCTGTTCGGGCGTGGATTTGACGGTGGCGCAAACTCCCCAAGTGGTCATAGGGCGTTCAGCAGCGCGTGGGTTGGCCAGCCATCGGCGGGCAGGCCGAGGCGGCTTTGTTCCCGGCGCACCGCGTCGCGGGTGTTGGTGCCAAGGATGCCGTCAACCCCTCCAACGTCATAACCGCGGCGTTGTAGTTTTGTTTGCAGGTCTTTGGTTTGATTGATAGAAAGCTGCGGGTCCGGGCGGCCTGAGTTGAACACCGGCGCACCTGTCAGGCGGTTGGCGAAATAGGCGGCGGTGGTGACATAGACGAAGCTTTGATTCCACGCAAACAGTATGGAGTAATTCGGGTAGGCTATGAAAGCTGGCCCTTTGCGCCCCTCCGGCAGAAGGATAGAGGCGGGGAGATTGGCAAAATCGCCCTGCCGGGGGGCGACGCCCATGGCGGCCCATTCTGCGGTGGGAAGCTGGGTTCGCAGGCCGGTTTTCTCCCATGGCAGGTTGGGGGGTAGCGTTACCTCCTGCAACCACGGCTTGCCCGCGCGCCAGCCCAGATCGCGCAGCACCCGCGCGCCGGAAAGGATCGCATCAGGCACGGAGGTTTTAAGGTCTACCTTGCCGTCACCGTCGCCATCCACCCCGCGTTCCAGAATGTCGGAGGGCAGCATCTGGACCATCCCGATCTCGCCCGCCCAGGCGCCGGTGGTGGTGGCTGGGTCGAACATACCTTTTTGCCAAAGTTTCATCGCGGCCAGAAGCTGCGGCTGGAAAAGCTCCGGGCGGCGGCAATCATGGGCGAGGGTGGCCAGCGCGTTGGCGGTGTTGTAATTGCCCTGAAAGGCGCCGAAATCAGTTTCAAACGCCCAGAAAGCCAGAAGGATGCCGCGCGGCACGCCATATTCCGCCTCGGCCCGGTCAAAGAGTGCTGCGTATTTCCGGGCATTGGCCCTGCCGTTGTCGATCCGGCTCTGACTGATGAGGCTGCGGGCGAAATCGGTGAAGGGCTTGCGAAAAACGCCTTGGCTGCGGTCGGCTTTCAACACCTTCGCGTCTTGCGTAATGCCGCGAAAGAAACGGTCCGCCTCGGCTTTGGTGAGGCCGCTTTGTACCGCCTCGGTCTTCATCGCGGCCACGAAAGTGGAAAAGGCACCTCCGCAGGGGGCGGCAAGCGCGGGGGGGCTGGCAGCGGCCATAACAAGGGAAATCACAAGGGCAGGGGCGGAAAATCGCATCGGGCACTCCACTTACATCCCGTGTAGAGTAGCAGGGCGGGCGTTGGTGGCAACCGGTCTAAGCGCGTGCGGGCGTGTCCGCTTGAATTTCGGCTAGGTGGGGCAAACCCGGCCTTTGGTTCAGGGCGCTCGGAGGCTATTCATATTGAACGATGACGGATTCAAAATCCTCTTTGCTGGTTACGACCGTGTGATGCCCTTTGCCGATGTTGTCTTCCATATGCCAAACATCGCCGCGGCCAATATCGCGATATTCTCCATCACTTGCCGTAACCCTGACGCTCCCCGCGAGGCAGATGAGCTTCTGGCGGACGGGCGTCGGGTGGGTCGGCTCATTCCAGCCCGCGCGAAGCCGCAAGAACATCATGTGCTTGACGGTTTCCGGCTCTGATATCTCGATCGCTTGCGCTGGTGGTGCAAACGTCCGCTCTTCAACGCTGACCTTGATATCTTCCCAGTGGCTTTCGCCTGATGCGTCCGAATAAAGTTTTAGAAATTTCAAATGCCTGACCCTTATAAGCCGTCATGGTGGAACTCTACTAAACAGCCATATTAAGGGTCAAGAACCATTAACTAAGCGAAAGCGCCAGATGACCTCTACGAGCTCTTTGTAGCCTGTTCGGGCACTATTCCGAGAAGGGCAATCATCCACAGGGAACTTATCTCTGATTACTTGGCGGGCAAGCCTTTGGCGGCTTTATTAAGCGCAATGCCATGAGAGCATTTGAAGGAAGTAGTTTTTTGAATGACT
>CALEMZ010000201.1 GCA_937910975.1 uncultured Pseudorhodobacter sp.
ATCAACCTTGCTTGAGATGACAGGCGCTTACGCGGGTATTCTTAACGGCGGGTCGTCGGTACGACCTTACGGGCTGGTGGACCTGCGGCTGCGTGACGATGAAGTACCGCTTCTGGGCCAGGACGGCGGCATTGGCGAACGGGTGATTTCCGAGAACTCTGCACAATACCTGACCTATATGATGTATAAAGTGGTGGAAGATGGCACTGGCGCCCGCGCGCGCCTTCAGGGCCGACAAGCGGCAGGCAAGACCGGCACCACCTCGGCTGCTCGCGATGCCTGGTTCATCGGATTTACCGCCGATTATGTGGTCGGGGTCTGGATGGGTTATGATGACAACACGCCGCTGAGCGGTGTCACGGGCGGTGGGTTGCCCGCTGAAATCTGGCATGAGGTGATGGTCCGCGTCCACGAGGGCCTACCCGCCCGCCCCTTGCCAATGCTGATACCCGAACCGCGCCTGCCCCCGATTTCGCAATCCCAACATCCCGCCACGCCACAGCCCAGCAACGACCTCGCCGAACGCATCTTGCAAGAGGTGCTGGGTATCTTGGGAGGCAATTGAAAACGGGGCCCGCAAGAACCGCTGGCGTAGAGACCCAAAGCCAAGCTCCTAGGCCCATCAGAAATGCATAAATTCAGCTGCAGTTTGTTCAGGAACAGATTTCCCTTTGGCAATTATTCACGCTAAAGTTGAGTACTCTGATTTTCTTCGGCAGAATTTAGGACGGCATCCCGCAATGACACTGCGCCACAGCAACGCCTGGGTTTTCAGCGCGATAATCCCTGCCAAATTGCGCGACACCACTCAGAAGCGGATCGCAAAAGCATGATTCAGCGGGAACATCGCGAGGGCCTGAAAGAACTCACCGATGCACGGCGCAAGGGCAGAACCCTTTACGTTCTGATCTTTGTGTTCAGCTTTTTCGTCAACCTGCTGATGCTGACCGGCCCGCTTTACATGCTTCAGGTCTATGACCGCGTGCTTGGCAGCCGCTCCGAAGAAACGCTGGTGGCGCTTTCGGTGTTGGTGCTGGTGCTGTTTGTCGCCATGGGCTTTCTTGATCATGCGCGCAACCGGGTGATCGCCCGCGTTGGTGCGCGATTTCAGGACACACTGGACAAACGTGTGTTTCAGGCAACTGTGCGCCGCCTTACCCTCGCCCCGAATGATCCCAATGCCTTGATCGCTCAGCGCGATCTGGAGGCGGTGCAGCGCTACCTCTCCTCGCCCGTGCATCTGGCGTTCTTTGATATTCCATGGACGCCGCTTTTCGTGACCGCAATTTTCATCTTTCACCCGGTCTTGGGCTGGTTTGCTGTCGTCGGGGGCATCTGCCTGATTGGCCTGACCTTTTTGAACCGCAGCATGACGCAAGCACCCCTGAGCCTTGCCAACCAAACCGCCACGCATGCTGACCGTTTGGCCGAAAGCCTGAAAGCCGAATCGGAAACGATGCATGCGCTTGGTATGGCCAATGCGAGCTTTAACCGCTGGCAAAAGGCACGTGGGGCAGCGTTGGCGGCCCACGTCACCTCCGCCGACGTGGGCGGAGTCTTTACCATTACCTCCAAAACCTTTCGCCTGTTTTTACAATCGGCGATGCTGGGTTTGGGGGCCTATCTGGTTTTGCAGGGTGAACTTAGCCCCGGTGCGATGATCGCTGGCACCATCCTTCTGGGCCGCGCCCTAGCCCCGATTGAAGTGCTGGTTGGCCAGTGGGCGCTGCTGCAACGCTCGCAGGAAGGTTGGGCGCGCCTGGCGATCCTGCTCTCGGGGCAACCGCAGGAAGTTCCCAAAACCGCACTGCCACGGCCCCGCGCCATACATGATATCAACCAACTCACCGTCGTGCCCCCCGGTGCCAGCCAAGCGGCGCTGCGCATGGTGTCCTTTAATGTGCAACCGGGGCAAGCCGTGGGCATCATCGGCCCCTCCGGTTCCGGCAAATCCACCCTCGCACGGGCGTTGATTGGCGTTTGGAGACCCGCGGGCGGAAAAATCCGCCTTGATGGGGCCACGCTGGACCAATATGATTCGGATGTCCTTGGCAGCTATATCGGCTACCTTCCGCAGCGTGTGTCACTATTCGATGGCACCATCGCCGAAAACATCGCCCGCCTCGGGGAAGCACCCGACCCCGCGAAGATCGTCGATGCCGCCCGCCGCGCCGCTGCCCATGAAATGATCCTCAAACTTCCCGATGGCTATGACACCCACATCTCCACCATCGGCAGCAGGCTTTCGGGCGGGCAAATTCAGCGCATCGGCCTGGCCCGTGCACTTTTTGGCGACCCTGTTTTTTTGGTGCTGGATGAACCCAATTCAAACCTCGACAATGACGGCTCGCAAGCCCTGAACCAAGCGATCCGCGCGATGAAACAGGCGGGCAACGCCGTGCTTATCATGGCCCACCGCCCCGCCGCCATTCAGGAATGTGACATGCTCTTGGTGCTGGAAGATGGCGCGGGCCGTGCCTTTGGTCCGCGTGATCAGGTGCTGCGCGAGATCGTCAAAAACTACAATGAAATCACCCGCGCCGCCGGACCAGGAGGCGTCGCATGACCCAGTTGAAACTGGCGGATCCGAAACCGGACGGCACACATCCCGCCACGACCGCAGCACCCAAAATTCCGGCAACAACTACACCGCAAGCGGCATGGTCGGTGCGCAAACCCGTGACCATCGGCCTTATCACCTTGTTTCTCCTCGTCGGCAGCTTTGGCGCGTGGAGTGTTATGGCAACCATCACAGGTGCCATCGTCGCCTCTGGCAGGATCGAGGTAGAGCAGAACCGCCAGATCGTGCAGCACCCTGATGGTGGCGTGGTGGAATCGATCCATGTCACCGAAAGCCAGACGGTCAAGGCGGGCGACCTGCTGCTCCGCCTTGATGGCGCTGCGATTAAATCCGAACTCGCCATCGTCGAAGGCCAGTTCTATGAAATTCTCGCGCGCCGCGGGCGGCTTGAGGCCGAACGCGACGACAAGAAGGCCATTACCTTCCTCCCCGAACTGGTGGCGATTGCCGCCAACCGCGCTGATGTGGCTGAACTGATCGAAGGCCAGCGTCGCCTCTTTTCTGCGCGCGCGGAAACCCTCGCCCAGCAAGCCAATCAATTAGCCAAACGCAGCGGCCAGATCACCAGTCAGATCACCGGCATCGACGCACAGGCCAACGCTCTCACCTTGCAACTTGGCCTCATCAACCAAGAACGCGCCTCCCAGCAGGAATTGCTCGACAAGGGCCTCGCGCAGGCCAGCCGCGTTCTGGCCCTGCAACGGGAAACCGCGCGCCTTGATGGCCAGGTCGGCGAACTCACCGCTACCCGCGCACAATCCGAAGGCCGCATCACCGAGATCGATATCGAAGTGCTTCGCCTCGCTGCCTCCCGCCGCGAAGAGGCCAATAGCCAATTGCGCGATATCGGTTACCGTGAGCTGGAACTGGCTGAACGCCGCCGGGCCCTGATCGAACGTGTCGCGCGGCTGGATATTCTGGCCCCGGTGTCAGGCATAGTTCTGGGCCTTCAGGTCACCACTCCGCGTGCCGTGCTGCGCCCGGCCGATCCCGCGCTCTACCTGATCCCGCAAGATCGTCCGCTCGTCATCGCAGCCCAAGTGCAACCCTTTCATATTGACCAGATCAGCATCGGGCAGCCGGTTACGCTGGTGTTCTCCGCCTTCCCGTCGCGCACTACGCCGGAACTCTCGGGCCATATCACCGTGGTTTCCGCCGATGCTCTCGTCGATCAGCGCACACAAATGTCCTATTACCGGGTTGAGATAGTCCCCGATGAAGGCGAGATAGAAAAGCTCGAAGGCCTCACCCTGATCCCCGGCATGCCGGTGGAGGCGTTTATTCGCACCGATGAACGCACGCCGTTGGCCTATCTGCTCAAGCCCTTCACGGATTACTTCGCGCGGGCGTTCCGAGAAAGTTGACCTCGCTGATCCCAACGGCTGAATTTATATTTCACCATGACCGGGAAACACAGTAGGTTCGCGTCAAAAGACTGGAAAGGACGACCATGACCGCCGAACCCAACGCCGAATCCCGCCTCGCCGAACGCGGCATCACCCTGCCTAACGCCCCAGCCCCAGCCGCAAATTACGTGCCCTTCGTGCTTTCGGGCAGCACGCTCTATGTCTCAGGCCAGATCAGCCAGAACGAAAACGGTCTGATCAAGGGTCGCTTGGGCGATGGGATGAGCATTGAAGACGGTGCCGCCGCCGCCCAGCGCTGCGCCATCAGCCTGCTAGCGCAGGTCCGCGCGGCTTGTGACGGCGATCTCACGCGCCTTGTCCGGGTGCTGAAGCTGACAGGCTTCGTCAACTCCACCGCCGATTTCACCGATCAGCCCAAAGTCATCAATGGGGCGTCCGATTTCTTGGTCGACATCCTCGGCGAGGCCGGCCGCCACGCCCGCTCTGCCGTCTCCGCCGCCGCCCTTCCCCTCGGTGTCGCTGTGGAAATCGAAGGTGTCTTCGAGATCAAGGCCTGACGCCCTATCTCATCTATTCAAAAATATCCTCGGGGGGGTGGGTTTGGCGCAGCCAAATCCACATTGGGGGGCAGACAGCGCCCCATCCCCCTCACCAAAAACGGATCCGCCATGCCTCCTGTCTTGCACCCCGACTTTCTGATCAAACCCATCGCACATCGCGCGCTGCATGATCTGGCCAAGGGCCGCCCCGAAAACTCCCGCGCCGCGATACGTGCCGCAATCAAGGCAGGCTATGGCATCGAGATTGATTTGCAACTATCCCGCGATGGTCAGGTCATGGTCTTTCATGATGAAACGTTGGACCGGCTGACGATGGAAACCGGCCCGCTTAACCAACGCAGCGCCGCCGAGTTGTCTAAGATCCCGCTACGCGGCGCGAATGAGACCATCCCCACCCTGACTGAGGTGCTGAAACTGGTCGCGGGCCGCGCGCCTTTGCTCATCGAAATCAAAGACCAGCAAGGCGAGCTTGGCCCCACCGATGGCAAGCTGGAAGCCGCGACCGCCGCCGCGCTTGCCAATTACACCGGCCCCGTGGCGCTGATGTCCTTCAACCCCAATACGGTCATCACTATGGCCCGCCTCGCGCCGGGCATCCCGCGCGGCATCACCACATCCTCCTTTGACCCTGCCGAATGGCAACCCATCGCGCCCGCGACCTGTGATCGCCTGCGCGCCATCCCCGATTACGAACATACGCAGTCCTGTTTCATCTCGCATGAAACGAATGATCTGGAAAACCCGCGCGTGGCCGCACTGCGCCAACAAGGGGCCACCATCCTGTGCTGGACGATCACCTCGCCGGAAGCCGAGGCAAAGGCCCGCGAAGTTGCCCAGAATATAACATTTGAAAATTACCTCGCCCCGCACCCGGTCTGACATTCCGCGCCGCGACCCACAAAAAGGTTCACATGGCCGAGATCGAAATCACCCTGCTTGCCGCCTTCGCCGAGATACCGGCGCAGGAATGGGACGCGCTGGCCTGCCCAGAAACGGTCAGCGGCGGCAGGCCGGTTGATCCTTTCACCACGCATCGCTTCTTCATGGCACTGGAAAGCTCCGGTTCCATCGGTGTGCGCAGCGGTTGGCAGCCACGCCCGCTCGTCGCGCGCCAAAACGGGCAGGCCATCGCCGCCATGCCGATGTTTGCCAAGAACCACAGCCAAGGCGAGTATATCTTCGACCACAACTGGGCCCAAGCCTATGAGCGCGCTGGCGGCAATTATTACCCCAAACTGCAAGTGGCGGTGCCCTTCACCCCCGCCACAGGTCGTCGCTTTCTCACATTGCCGGGGATGGAAGAAACTGGCACCGCCGCCCTGATCGCGGGGGCCACGCAAGTGGCGCAGCAAAACCGCCTCTCCTCGCTGCACATCACCTTTTGCACAGCGGATGAGGCCGCGCGCGGGGCCGATCTCGGCCTGATGCACCGCATCACCCAGCAATATCACTGGCACAACAATGGCTACGCTGGGTTTGAGGATTTCCTCGCACAGCTTTCCTCGCGCAAGCGCAAGGCCATCCGCAAGGAGCGCCAAACCGCCAATGATGCGGGCCTCGAGATTCTAAGCCTCACCGGCGATGCAATCCTGCCCGAACATTGGGATGCCTTCTGGCAGTTTTACCAAGACACGGGCGCACGCAAATGGGGCACGCCCTACCTCACCCGCGCCGCCTTCACCGCCTTTCAGGCCACGATGCGCGAGGATATTCTTTTGGTACTGGCCTTCCGCGATGGCCGCCCCATCGCAGGCGCGCTCAACTTCATTGGCCGCGATACGCTCTTTGGCCGCTACTGGGGCTGCACCGAGGATCACCCATGCCTGCATTTCGAGCTCTGCTATTACCGCGCGATTGATTGGGCCATCGCCAACGGGCTGCAAAGGGTGGAGGCTGGCGCGCAGGGCGACCATAAGCTGGCGCGCGGCTACCTGCCCGTCCCCGTCCATTCCCTGCATTGGATCGCTAACGAAGGCTTTGCCCGCGCCGTGGCCGATTATTTGGAGGCCGAGCGCAGCGCCGTGACTGAAGATATCGAAGTGCTCACCGCCTACGGCCCCTTCCGCCGCACCACATCCGAAGACTGACAAACCCGCGCGCACATGGCACAGTGGCGCAAACACCTATGAGGCAGCCATGTCCCTGACCCTTTGCATCAACCCCATGTCCCGCGGCGGCCCCGCCCTCATGCCACAAAACCCCAGATGAAAACTCCGCCACTGCAAGACCGCGCCAGCCTGAAGCCCCTGCTGGAAAACGGCTGGCACATGCATGCCACCCGCGACGCCATCACCAAAACCTTCACTTTCCGCAATTTCATCGAGGCCTTCGGCTTCATGACCCGCGCGGCACTTTGGGCCGAGAAATGGGATCACCACCCCGAATGGTCAAATATCTACAAAACCGTCAGCGTCACCCTCATCACCCATGATGTGGATGGGTTGACGGAACTGGATATAAAACTCGCCCAAAAGATGGACACGCTCGCCACAGGCTAAAGCCCCGGCTTTCATCTTTGCTAAGATACGCGTGTCGCAAACAAATCCAACGGCTGCAAAACGCCCAACATAACGATCAAAGTGACGCGACCCCTAAAGCCGGATCACCTTGATATTGTTGCCCTTGGCCGATAGTGCGATCTCGCCTCGGCATAGCCGCAACGCATCCTCGCCAAAAGCCTCGCTTCGCCAGCCAGCCAAGGCCGCAACCTTACGCTGCCCGCCCGCGATCAGGTCTAGTTCTGCCGCCGAAGCAATCAGCTTGGCCGCGACGCCCAATTCTTCCGATTTCGCTTTCAGCAGCACCCGCAGCAAATCCGCCAGCGCCGGGTTTACCTGCACCTGATCCTTACTGGCATCCGCTTTCGGCAGATCTTCGGGCTTGGCCTCCACCCCGGCTTTCACCGCAGCCAGCAGGCCCTCCGCTATCTCACCCCGCCGCGCCTCGCGCAAAAGCAGGCGCGAGTGGCCCAGCTCCTCCAGATTGGTTGGCTTGGTCGAGGCCAGCTCCAACAAGGCATCATCCTTGATCACCCGGCTGCGCGGCACATTATTACCCTGCGCATAGATCTCGCGAAACTCTGCCAAGGCTTTGACGATGGCCAGAAAACGCCCCGAATGTGTGCGCGTCTTGATGCGCATCCAGGCTTCGGCAGGGCGCACGGTATAGGTTTCCGGGTCGGTCAGAACCGCAAGCTCTTCCTCCACCCATTTCTGCCGCCCGCTCTCTGCAATCTGTGCGGCAAGGCTTTCATAGATCACTCGCAGATGCGTCACATCGGCCAGCGCATAAACCTTTTGCGCCTCGCTCAAAGGACGGCGAGACCAATCGGTGAAACGGCTGGTCTTGTCCAAAGGATGATGCGCGATTTTGCGCACGAGGGTTTCATAACCCACCTGCTCACCAAAACCGCAAACCATCGCAGCGACCTGCGTATCAAACAGCGGAATGGGAAAGCAATTGCCCTCGACGAAGAAAATCTCCAGATCCTGCCGCGCGGCGTGAAACACCTTCACCGTCGCCTCATGGCGAAACAGATCGTAAAGCGGCTCCATCGACATGTCCGGCCCATCAATCGGGTCCACCAACACCGCATCGCCATTTGCTCCCGGCAGCGCCATCTGGATCAGGCACAGCTTGGACCAATAGGTCCTCTCGCGCAGAAACTCGGTGTCAATCGTCACATAGGGTTCACGTTTGGCGGCCTCACAAAAGATGGCCAGCTCTTCGGTCGTTGTAATCGTTCGCATCGGGATCCTGCTGTAAGCAAAAGGCACGGGGTCATCCCGCAGCACCACTATAGGGGGCCAATGCGACAAAAGAAAGCCCTGCTGCACAAGGCAGCAAGGCGCTCCTCCAGCCTTTCGGCTGTCCTCGCATTGCAAGTGCTCCCCGCGCGGCCTCAGGAAAGAGGGCTGCAAGGCCCGATGGCTGCCGCCCTCAAACCGCGTTTCACCTATCAGATCGCGGCCAAAAGCGCCTCACCGCCCGAGATTTCGCAGGTGCCGCGGCTTAGCTCTTCATGCAAAACCTTGATCACACCATCCTCGGCCAGCAGTGAATAGCGCTTTGACCGCGCCATCATTCCCACAGCCGGCGCATCATATGCCATGCCCATCGCGATGGTGAACGCACTGGTTCCATCGGCCAGCAGGCCAATGTTGGCCGCCGCAGCCCCCGTTGCCTCGCCCCACGCCTTCATCACATAAGGGTCGTTAACCGAAATACAGACAATCTCATCCACACCTTTTGCCGCAAAGGCGGCCTTGGTGCGGATGAAGCTTGGCACATGCGCCGAATGGCAGGTCGGCGTAAACGCCCCCGGCACGGCAAAAATCACCACTTTGCGACCCTTGGTCAGCTCTGTCACGCTTACCTGTTCCGGCCCGGCCTCGCCCAGCCGCACCAAATTGGCCTCTGGCAGTTTGTCACCCACTGAAATTGTCATATCGCCTGCCCTCGCACGTTGCGTTTCCACTTGCGCAAGCTATAGGCTGCGCGCGGGCAGGCGACCAGTGACGTTTTTGTCAAATCCGGGCTGGCCAGCGCTTTGAGAGGGAAGACATGCAACAGATCATCGTCATCGGGGCCGGACAGGCCGGGGCCTCGCTAGTGGCCAAGCTGCGCGCGCTTGGCTCGGATGCGGCGATCACCCTGATCGGGGCCGAGACAGTCCCGCCCTATCAGCGCCCGCCCCTGTCCAAAGCCTATCTGATGGGCGAGCTGCCCGCCGAACGCCTGCTGCTGCGCCCGGAGGAATTTTACGCCGAGCATGGGATTACCCTGCGCCTTGGCCACAGCGTTGATGCCATCGACACGGCGACGCAAACCGTTACCCTTGGGGATGAGGTGCTGCCCTATGACGCGCTTGTGCTGACCACAGGGTCCACCCCCCGCCGCCTGCCTGCAAGCATTGGCGGCGATTTGCCCGGCGTCTTTACCCTGCGTGATCTGGATGATGTGAATGCGATGCAGCCCTATTTCAAACCCGGCGCACGGGTGGTGATTGTCGGGGGCGGCTATATCGGCCTCGAAGGAGCCGCCGTGGCCGCCAAGCTCGGCCTTGATGTCACCGTGCTGGAAATGGCCCCGCGCATCTTGCAGCGCGTCGCCGCACCCGAAACCTCCGATTACTTCCGCGCTCTGCACCAAAGCCACGGCGTCAAAATCCTCGAATCCACGGGCCTCGACCGTCTGATCGGCACCGATCACGTTACCGCCGCCCGCCTCTCGGACGGGCGCGAAATTCCCGCCGATTTCGTCATCGTCGGCGTGGGTATCACCCCCGCGACCGCGCTGGCCGAAGCTGCAGGCATAACCCTTGATAACGGCATCGCCACCGATGCCCTTGGCCGCACCTCCGCCCCCCATGTCTGGGCCGCAGGCGATTGCGCCAGCACCCCCACGCCCAGGGGGCGCATGCGCATCGAATCCGTGCCCAGCGCCATCGATCAGGCCGAATGCGTCGCCGCCAACATACTGGGCGCAGGCACGCCTTATGTGCCAGAGCCGTGGTTTTGGTCCGATCAATATGACATCAAACTGCAAATCGCGGGGCTGAACACCGGCTATGACCATATCGCCACCCGCAAAACTGATGGGGCAACCTCCTTTTGGTACTACCGCGGCGAAACCCTTCTGGCCGTCGATGCGATGAACGATCCGCGCGCCTTCATGGTGGCAAAGCGCCTGCTTGGCATGGGAAAATCCCCCAGCCCAGATCAGGTCACCAACCCGGAGACCGATCTGAAGACCCTGCTGAAATGATGCGCATCATTGGCGGCACCCATCGCGGCACCCACCTCGCCCCCGTCGGCAAAGGTGATGCAAGCGCCCACCTGCGCCCCACCTCCGACCGCGTACGAGAGGCGATCTTCAACCTGTTAATCAACGGCAAGCTTGATGGTGGCCCCAACCCCGTAACCGGCGCCCGCGTCCTTGATCTTTTCGCTGGCACCGGGGCCTTGGGGCTTGAGGCGCTCAGCCGAGGTGCCGTCCACGCAACCTTTGTCGATGACGGCAAAACCGCCCTCGCCCTGATCAAACGCAATCTGGAAATTACCCGCCAAACCGGCACCATCTTGCGCCAAAGCGCTATCCAGCTGCCGCCGAATACCGGCCAACCCTTCGCTCTCATCTTCCTCGATCCGCCCTATGGCAAAGCCATGGGCGAGGCAGCCCTTGCCACAGCGATCAAAGGCAACTGGGTCGCCTCCCAAGCCCTTATCGTTTGGGAAGAAAACACCCCGCCCACCCTGCCCACGGGCTTCACCCTTATCGACCAGCGCAAATACGGTGACACACTTGTGACGCTGCTCCGCGCGCCATGACCCCTTAATCAAAGGCCACCCCTATGCCCCCTAAAGCTGTTCTCTTCGATTGCGATGGCGTCATCGTCGATAGTGAAGCCACCGCCTTCGCTCTACTGGCCGAAGACCTTGCGCTCCACGGCCTCCACCTCAGCCATGCCGAGATGGAAGAGAGATTTCTCGGCGGTACTATCAAGGGCCTCTTCACCACCGCCCGTGCGCTTGGCGCGAGCCTGCCCGATGATTGGGTGGAAGATTTCTACGCCCGCCTCTACACCCGCCTTGCCATGGGCACCGCGCTGATTGACGGCGTGGCCGAAGTGCTCGATGCGCTTGATGCTGCGGGCATCCGCTATGCCATCGGCTCCAACGGCGCCGACCAGAAAATGCAAGTCACACTCGGCCAACATCCCGCCATTCTCGCCCGCTTCAACGGCCACCTCTACTCCGGTCAAACGCTGGGTTGCCCAAAACCCGATCCCGGCCTCTGGCTGCATGCCGCCGCCCAATTGGGCGCGGACCCTGCCGATTGTGTGGTGGTCGATGACAGCCCCACCGGCTGCACCGGGGCCGCCCGCGCGCAAATGCGCTGCCTTGGCCTTGCCGAACACGACGACGGCGCGCGCCTCAAAGCCACCGGGGCCGAGGTGATCCGCTCCCTACGCGAGATCCCGGCCCGGCTTGGGCTTTAGCCCGCAACCGCCGCTTCACGCACCCCGTCAATCGCGCGCGCAACATCAGCTTGCCGCGTACGGTGGTTCGTGATCGCGGCGCGCAGACAGGTAACGCCATCAATCACAGTGGTGGAAAACACCGCCACCCCATCCATTTGCAACTGCTGTGCGATGCGCGTGTTCAAACGGCTTTGTGCGGTGGCGGGCAAGCCCGCATTCGCCGTAAAGACACAAAGGTTTGAGATAACAGGGGCCATAAGCTGCATCAGCGGCGCATCGGCCACCCGATCGGCCATATACTGCGCAAGTCGACAATTGGCGCTGATCGCTGCCCCCAGCCGCGCCTCGCCATAGGTTTCAATCGCAGTCCAAACCTTCAGCGCACGGTTGCCGCGTGAAAGGTCGATCCCATAATCGCAATACCACGGCTCCCCCCCGCCCAGCCCGGCCTCCTGCCCCGCAAGATAGGCGGGGCGCGAGGCAAAAGCCGCCCGGTGGTCCGCCTCATCACGGATCAGAACCATGCCGCAATCATAAGGCACATACATCCATTTGTGAAAATCGCAGGCCAGCGAATCCGCGCGCTCAATCCCATCCGACAAGGCGCGCCACGGGGCATCGGCCAGCCGCGTCCAGGCCCCAAACGCGCCGTCGATATGCAGCCAGATCGCCTCACGCGCGGCCAGATCGGCCAGCGCGTTCAACGCGTCAAACCGCCCCAGATCAACCGATCCCGCCGTGCCGATAATCGCAAAAGGCACCGCCCCATCGGCGCGGTCTTCGGCAATCGCGGCCTCCAGTCGCGCCATGTCGATACCCTGCGCACCATCAGGCACCAGCCGCAGATTGTGCGATCCGATCCCCAAAAGCTCCATCGCCTTGCGTGCGGCATTATGCACGCCCGCCCCCGCATAAGCCGTCAACCGATGCTCGCCATGGCCCTGCGCCCGCACCGATTGTCCCAACACCTTGGTCCGCGCCACCGCCAACGCCACAACCGTCGCCTGCGAGGTTCCGGCCAAAAGCAAGCCACTGGCCTGCGCCGGAAAACCAAAGATTCCCTTGGCCCAATCAATCACCGCGCGCTCAAGATAAATCGCGCCATGGTCGCGCCCACCGCTATTGGCGTTAATCGTGGCCGCTGCCATTTCCGAAAGAATTCCACTCGCCAACCCGGTACCATGCACCCAGCCGAAAAAGCCCGGATGCGTGTTACCCGTCCCATAGGGAAGAATATCGCGGGTAATACGCTCCGCCGTGGCCGCCTCACCTGCGCCCGCCCCGCTCAGGGCATAGCCCTGCCGGATATCTGGCGGCACCGCGCGCCAAGGGTGGTCCGCTGCTGCGGCCAACTGGTCAATGCAGCGGTCAAGCAACTGATGCGCCACCGCACGGTAAGCGTCCCAATCCTCCGGGTCGAGGCCGGGTTCCATTTGCTCCATGCGCCTGTCCTTGCATTGCGCCCTAGCCAACCCAAAGCGGCAGCCACGCGCATCTCAGGGCCTCAGGCGGGAAAATATTCGCGGATGTTTCGGGTTAATAGGGCCGAAGTCAATCGAAACAACCCACCGCCAACCGTGCGACAAAGGGCAGCAAAAATACCCGCCGACCCTAAAACGCCCCGCTTTCATCTATTCAAAAATATCCCCGCCGGAGGCACAGACATATGCAACCAACCCGGAATTCAAAGCATGGGCACCCGCGCACTCACCCCTTAAACGCTGCCTTGTAAAGCCCGCCGGGCGAAAGCGTGAATATCTCCGCTCCCTCAGCCGTCACCCCAATCGAATGCTCATACTGCGCGCTCAGGGATTTATCCCGAGTCACCGCTGTCCAGTCATCGGCCAGAACCTTCGTTTCCGGGCGGCCCAGATTGACCATCGGTTCGATCGTGAAAAACATGCCCTCTTCCAGTACAGCCCCCACTCCGGGGCGGCCATAATGCAGCACATTGGGCGGGGAGTGAAACACACGGCCCAACCCATGCCCACAAAAATCACGGACCACTGACATCCGCTGCGCCTCGACATAAGATTGGATCGCAAAGCCGATATCCCCGAAGGTATTGCCCGGCTTCACCGCCTCAATTCCCTTCATCAGGCTGTCATGCGTGACCTCAATCAACCGCGCCGCTTTGCGCGAAATGTTGCCCGCCACATACATCCGGCTGGTGTCACCAAACCAACCGTCCAGAATTACCGTCACGTCGATGTTCAGAATGTCCCCATCCTTGATCACCTTGGCCCCCGGTATCCCATGGCAAACCACATGATTGACCGAGATGCAGGAGGCATGCTGATAACCCCGGTACCCGATCGTAGCCGAAGTCACACCCCGCCGCGTCACCTCGCCCGTGATGAAATCATCCAGCGCCGCCGTGGTCACCCCCGGCACGACCAAAGGGCCAACAAGGTCCAAAATCTCAGCCGCGACCCGACCGGCAGCCCGCATTCCGGAAAAATCCACATCCTCATAGATGCGAATGCCATCCTTCGTAATCCGTCCACGCGTATCTTCCAAAGTTCGGGCCTCACATATCTCGCTTTCGCCCTAATTAATCCTGCGAGCGCGAAATGGCCAGACCTTGTGGCATCGAAGCATTTGATACCACCGCGTTGCGGCCATATACTGAAAGAGAGTGTAACCAGAAAGAGCCCGCCATGCCAAACCCAACCGCCGCAATGCTGGTGATCGGAGATGAAATTCTCTCGGGTCGTACCCGTGACAGCAACATGCATTTTCTGGCAGGGGAACTGACGCGTCACGGGATCACACTGGCCGAGGTCCGCGTTGTTTCCGATGATACCGCCGCCATCATCGGCGCGGTCAATGCTCTGCGCGCAAGCTATGACAACGTGTTCACCTCAGGTGGGATTGGGCCGACCCATGATGATATCACCGCCGAGGCCATTGCCGCAGCCTTTGGGGTGGGCATCAGCCAGCGCGCCGATGCCATGGCCCTGCTTGCGGCCCATTATGACCGTTCGGGCATGCCCTTCAATGAGGCCCGCCAGCGCATGGCCCGCATCCCCGACGGTGCCAGCCTGATCGACAACCCTATTTCCACCGCGCCGGGCTTCACCCTGGAAAATGTGCATGTCATGGCCGGCGTCCCGAACATTTTTCAGGCGATGGTCGCCGGCGTTCTACCCACGTTGACCGGGGGCGCACCGCTGCTCTCGCAGTCGCTCCGCGTCAATCGTGGAGAGGGCGAGGTCGCCACCCCCTTTGCCGCCCTTGCCGCTGAGTATCCCGATCTTTCCCTGGGATCCTATCCCTTCACCCACAACGGGGCGTATGGCACCAATCTGGTGATCCGCGGCACCGATGCTGCCCGGATTGATGCCGCCATGACCCGGCTTGCAGCGCTATTTCCCGCATGACTCCCAACGTGTTCTATGACCTGCTGGAGCACACATGGCCCGCCGCCAGCTACCAACGCCACGGGCCCTGGTTGATCAGGGAGGGCAAAGACGGCGGGCAAAGGGTTTCAGCCACAACGGCCGAAGCCGCAGTGAAAGATGCCGATATCGCACAAGCAGAGGCCGCGATGCAGGCGCTTGGCCAAAGCCCGCTGTTTATGGTCCGCCACTCCGACGCGGTGCTGGACGGTTTGCTTGCCGCGCGCGGCTATCATCGGCATGACCCTGTGGTCATCTATGCCGCCCCTGTTGCCGCGCTCGCTACCGCTACCCCATCAGCAATGACTGCATTTCCGGTTTGGCCACCGCTGAATATCGTGGCCCAGATTTGGGCCGAGGCCGGAATTGGGCCGGGGCGACTGGCAGTGATGGAGCGCGTAGTGGGGCCCAAAACCTCCATTCTCGGGCGGATCAGCGACCGGGCCTCCGGCGTGGCCTTTGTTGCCTGCCATGGCAATGCCGCGATGCTGCACGCGCTGGAGGTCTGCCCGAACCTGCGTCGGCAGGGTTCCGCCAACAACATACTGCGAATGGCGGCAATATGGGCACATAATCAAGGGGCAGAGCATCTTTACCTTGCTGTGACAGCCGCAAATGACAGCGCGCGCAAGCTCTATGCTTCCCTTGGAATGGAAGTTGTGGGAAAATACCACTACCGGAGGAAATAACCCATTGAAGGGGCCGGAGCAGTGAAAGCAAGCACGACAGCGATGCATAGACTTGCCAAACCTGCGCCCCTGCGGGCAGGGGGTGCTTTATTGTGCGGGCTGTTGATGGCAACGGCGGCAACGGGGTTCACGCTGGAGTTTCCCGGCCCTGCCACACCCACCGCCAACCAGGCCGCCGAACGCGCCAGTTACCCCTTACCAACAGGTCGATGGGAAAAATCTGGCCTGCCCACGCGGATCATCGAAGGCATGGTTGAACGGGCCGCCTGGCGGATTGACGTGCCAGAACTGACCAGCCTTGATCTGATGAAGCCCCTGCGTGCGCAATTGATCGGAGCAGGTTTTCAGCCGCTGTTTGAATGCGAGACCGAGGGCTGCGGCGGCTTTGACTTTCGCTTTGCGACCGATGTTTTGCCCGAACCGGATATGCATGTGGACCTTGGCGATTTCCGCTTTCTTTCGGCAGAACGCAAGACGTCGGCAGGGGAGGAGGCTATCGGCCTGCTGGTCAGCCGCTCCTACAGCAAGGGTTTTGTACAGATCACGCGGGCCATTACCGATGCACCTGTCGAAACAGGCCAGATGTTTGCCGCCACGAATAAAGTCACGGATGAATTCGCCCCAATTGCAGACGGATTGGTGACCTTTGCCACGTCCAACCGGCCACCACTCTTGCCGACGCGCGGGGCGGCCATGGCGCACTTGGTGACTGGGGGGGCTGTGGTGCTGGAAGGATTGAGATTTGATATAGGCTCTACCGATCTGACCGAAGGGCGCTATAATTCGCTGACTGAGCTTGCAGAATGGTTGAAAGAAAATCCCGATAAGACTGTGGCCTTAGTAGGCCATACCGATGCCTCTGGCGGGCTGGAGACGAATATTGCAATTTCCAAGCGGCGCGCAGAGTCAGTGCGGGCGCGGTTGATTAATGTCCATGGCACCCCATCGAAGCAGATTGAAGCACAGGGGGTAGGCTATCTTTCCCCTGTCGACACCAACCTGACCGAGGAAGGGCGCCAGAAAAACCGAAGGGTCGATGCCATTTTGACCTCGACCCAATAGCAGATCGGAAAAACGGAAAACCTGTTAAGTTACCAATTATCCGGCCCTTTATCTGAATAGCGTCGCGCCAGAAAGTCAATGAAAGCGCGCACTTTGGGCTGGGTAAAGCGCCCCGGCGGGTACACGGCATAAACCCCAAGCGTTTCGACCGGAAGGCCGGGAATAGCCTCCTCCACCTGGCCGCGCTTTAGTGCATCGGCGTAAAGGAACGAGGGCAGATAGGCGATGCCAAGCCCGGAGATCGCAGCGTTGAGTAGCGATTGCCCATCATTCACCGTCAACCAGCCAGCCGTGCGCACTTGGCGTTTTTCACCTGAAGGTGCTGGAATTTTCCACACATTACCATTGGCTTGGTTGGAATAATGCAGAAGTTTATGTTCATTAAGGTCGTCGATTTTCATCGGGCGACCGAACTTTTGGAAATAGCTGGGCGCGGCGATCATCCGTTTTGTCGTTTCAGTCAACTTGCGAGCACGCAGGCTGCTATCTTCCAGATCACCAATCCGAACGGCCATATCAAAGCCTTCCGAGATCAGCTCTACAAACCGGTTGTTGAGCACCATGTTCACCGTGATGTCAGGGTATTCGAGCAGAAAATCCCCCAAGATCGGTGACAACAGGTTAAC
>CALEMZ010000202.1 GCA_937910975.1 uncultured Pseudorhodobacter sp.
GGGCTGATGGGGTTCCTCAAAATCGGCGACCGGGCTGCGGGTGCTATCAAATCGGGCGGCACCACGCGGCGCGCGGCCAAGATGGTGATCGTGGATGCCGACCACCCTGATATTCAGGACTTCATCAATTGGAAGGTGATCGAGGAGCAAAAGGTGGCGTCGATCGTTGCCGGCTCCAAGATGCATGAGCAAAAGCTGAACGCGCTTTTTGCCGCGATCAAGGCTTGGGATGGCATTGAGGCCGATGCCTATGACCCGAAGGCCAACCCCGGCCTGAAAGCCGCGATCAAGGACGCCAAGAAAGTGGCGATCCCGGAAACCTATATCAAGCGCGTGCTGGATTATGCCAAGCAGGGCCACACCAGCATCGAATTCCCGACCTATGATACCGATTGGGATTCGGAAGCCTATTCCAGCGTTTCGGGCCAAAACTCCAACAACTCCATCCGCCTTACCGATGCTTTCCTGAAGGCGATCAAGGAAGATGGCGATTGGCAGTTGATCAATCGCAAGGATGGCACGGTTTCCAAGACCATCAAGGCGCGCGATCTGTGGGATCAGGTTGGCCATGCCGCATGGGCCTGCGCCGATCCGGGCATCCAGTTTCATGACACGGTGAACGCTTGGCATACTTGCCCCGAAGATGGCGCGATCCGGGGGTCCAACCCCTGCTCGGAATATATGTTCCTTGATGATACCGCCTGTAACCTGGCGTCGATGAACCTGCTGACCTTCTACACGGGCGGTAAGTTTGATAGCGCGGCCTATATCCACGCAACCCGTCTTTGGACGGTGACGCTGGAGATTTCGGTGATGATGGCGCAGTTTCCCAGCCAGGAGATTGCACAGCTTTCCTATGATTTCCGCACGCTCGGCCTTGGCTATGCCAACATCGGCGGCTTGCTGATGAACATGGGTTTTGGCTATGACTCTGTGGAAGGCCGGGCGCTGTGCGGCGCGTTGACCGCATTGATGACTGGTGTTTCTTATGCCACTTCGGCTGAGATGGCGGGCGAATTGGGCGCGTTTTCGGGCTATGGCCGCAACCGCGAGCATATGCTGCGCGTGATCCGCAACCACCGCGCCGCCGCCCATGCAACGGGCGCCTATGAGGGCGTGAACGTGAACCCGGTGGCGCTGGATCAGGTGAACTGCCCGGATGAGACGCTGGTATCCTTGGCCAAAGGCGCTTGGGATGAGGCGCTGCGGCTGGGCGAGGTGCATGGCTATCGTAATGCACAGACCACGGTAATCGCGCCGACAGGCACCATTGGCCTTGTGATGGATTGTGACACCACTGGGATTGAGCCAGATTTCGCGCTGGTGAAGTTCAAGAAGTTGGCCGGTGGTGGCTATTTCAAGATCATCAACCAATCCGTGCCTGCGGCGCTGGAAAAGCTGGGCTATGGCTCGGCGCAGATTTCGGAGATCGTGGCTTATGCTGTGGGCCATGGATCGCTTGGAAATTGCCCCGGCATCAACCACACTTCCCTTGTTGGCCACGGTTTTGGCCCGCGCGAGATTGAGAAGGTTGAGGCCGCGCTGGCTTCGGCTTTTGACATCCGCTTTGTGTTCAACCAATGGACGCTGGGCGAGGATTTCTGCAAGGGGACCTTGGGCATTCCTCCCGAAAAGCTTGCCGATCCGACCTTTGATCTGCTGCGCCACCTTGGCTTTACCAAGCAACAGATCGAGGCCGCGAATGAGCATATTTGCGGCACGATGACGCTGGAAGGCGCGCCCTTCCTGAAGCCCGAGCATTATTCGGTCTTTGATTGCGCCAATGCCTGTGGCAGAAAAGGCAAGCGTTATCTGAGCGTTGACAGCCATATCTATATGATGGCCGCCGCGCAGAGCTTCATCTCAGGGGCGATTTCCAAGACGATCAACATGCCGAACTCGGCTTCGATCGGGGAAACGCTGGCGGCCTATGAGCTTTCGCATTCGCTGGGTATCAAGGCCAACGCTTTGTACCGCGACGGATCGAAGCTGAGCCAACCACTGGCCTCGGCCTTGGTGGAGGATGATGAAGAGGCCGAAGAGATTTTCGCCAATGGTTCCGATCAGGAGCGGGCCATCGTTTTGGCCGAAAAGATCGTGGAAAAGGTGATTATCAGGGAGATCATCAAATCCCATCGCGAAAAGCTGCCCGAGCGTCGCAAGGGATATACCCAGAAGGCGATTGTGGGCGGCCACAAG
>CALEMZ010000203.1 GCA_937910975.1 uncultured Pseudorhodobacter sp.
CAGGTGACGTCATCGATGCGGGGAATGACATCGTCACCTACCGCATGGCCGATGGTGCCACTTGGTTAAATGACGCCCGTACCACGGAGGCCGCACCATGCTGACCCTGCGCCCGTATCAAAACGCCGCAATCGCTTCGATCTACGAATACTACGAGAACAAATCTGGCAACTGTTGCATTGTTATCCCGACGGCTGGAGGCAAGTCGCTCGTCATGGCGTCCTTCATCGAAGGCGTGCTGAAAGCCTGGCCGGATCAACGTATTCTGATCGTGACCCATGTGCGCGAATTGATTGCCCAGAACCACGCCGAGATGATTGGGCTTTGGCCTGAGGCGCCCGCGGGCATCTATTCAGCGGGTCTGGGCAAACGCGATGCGCAAGCACGGATTCTCTTTGCCGGCATCCAGTCGATCCATCGCCGTGCCGCTGAGATCGGCCACACCGATCTGGTGCTGATCGACGAGGCCCATCTGATCCCGGGCAACTCCAGCACCATGTACCGGCGTTTTCTTGATGCGCTCAGCGCGATCAACCTGGCGCTGAAGGTGATCGGTCTTACCGCCACGCCGTTCAGGACCGACAGCGGCATGCTGCATGAGGGCAGGTCGGCACTCTTCACCGATATCGCCTATGAGGCCCCGGTTCGCGAGCTGATCGATCAAGGCTATCTCAGCCCGTTGATTTCCAAGCAGCCCGCCACCTGGCTGGATGTCTCAAAGGTGGGGACCCGTGCTGGCGACTTCATTGCCCGCGATCTCGCGGCCGCGGTTGATCAGGACGCCATCACACGGGCCGCTGTCAACGAGATCATTGAGCACGGACGCGACCGCAAGTCCTGGCTGGCCTTCTGCTCAGGCGTCGATCACGCGCGCCACGTTGCGGAGGAATTCCATCGTCGGGGCATCAGCTGCCGCACCATCTTCGGCGACACGCCCAAGGAAGAGCGCGATGCGATTATCGCGGCCTTCAAACGCGGCGAAATCCGCGCACTCGCTTCAATGGGTGTGTTGACCACGGGCTTCAACGCGCCCGCGATTGATCTGATCGCATTGTTACGCCCCACCAAATCTGCAGGGCTATACGTCCAGATGGTTGGTCGCGGCACGCGCCTGGCACCGGGCAAGGAGAACTGCCTCGTTCTGGACTTTGCCGGAAATGTCCGGCGCCATGGGCCGATTGATCTGGTGCGCCCCAAACGCCCCGGCGAAGGTGGCGGGGGCGACGCACCAACCAAGGTCTGCCCAGAATGTGATACCATCATAGCGCTCTCGGCCACTGAATGCCCGGATTGCGGATACGAGTTTCCCGCCCGTGAAGTGAAGATCGCACCGACCGCCGCCGCGCTGCCAGTTCTTTCTCCCAAAGCGCCGCAGTGGCTGCAGGTAAGTGGTGTTTCATACAGCCGTCACGACAAGCGCGGCGGGCGGCCATCGCTGAAGGTCACCTATAGCTGCGGGCTCACGAGCTACAGCGAATGGGTCTGCATTGAGCATCAGGGCTATGCCCGCCAGAAGGCAGCGGACTGGTGGCGCAAGCGTGCGCCGGGCACAAAAGTCCCGCTCAGCGTCGATGAAGCGATTGAGCAGGCAAGCCGTCTTGCACTTCCCAGCGACATCTCGGTCCGCCCATCGGGCCGCTATTTTGAAATCTCCGGTTACAGGCTTTCCCCATGCCCATACTCCACCCCGGCCTTTGCGCCGTCTGCCACCGGGAACCTCGCGGCTTTGGCTGGTTCAACGCAGGTTTCCGCATCTCCGACCAACGGCGGGACGCAAGCCGCAAGCACCTCTGCTCTCGCACCTGCCAGAACATCTGCCACAGGAGGACAGGCATGATTGATACTACCCCGAATGAAATGCAGGCAATGAGTGTCGGTGGCCAAATGGGCGGCGAATATCTGGAAAGTATTGCCAAATCCGACCTTGCCAATCTGACGGTGACCGAATGGGATCGCTTCATTGATGCGGTCGTCAC
>CALEMZ010000204.1 GCA_937910975.1 uncultured Pseudorhodobacter sp.
CGTGGGGTCGGGGGTTCGAGTCCCCCCCTCGCCACCACCACCCCCAAAAATACCATAGCTTTCCGGCGCTTGGCAGGCCTTGGCCGGGCCACAGGCGTCAAGCGGCCGGAGAAGTCCAAATGGATGTATGCCCCCCGCAAAGACCCTGAACAGCGCGCGCTTGGCATATCCGGCGACGCGCAGCGCAAAATGGCGCGCGCGCCGTTCAACCGTATGATTTTGCGGCCCACGGGCCTGATGGAACAAGATTGCAAAAGCCCAATGGCCCCGACGGCTGGGCGGAAAAGGCCGAAGCCTGGATCACGCCGCAGGGCTTGGCGCGCGGATCGCTTGGGGAATGGAGGACCGGAGCGCTTGCTGTTTGGCGGCGCAAACAGCATAACAAAGCGTCCCTCCCTGCGCAAAAAGGCCGAACATGGAAAAAGACCTGTCACGCTGGGTGCCACCTGCGCCGCCGAATAACACGCCGATGCGGGGTACGCATATCGGGCTGGAGCGACTGGACGCTGATCTTCATGCCACGGATCTGCACCGGGCTTTTACCGAGCATGATAGCCTGTGGACCTATATGCCCTATGGCCCCTTCACCTCAGCCGCAGCCTATCACCGCTGGGCCAAGGAAATGGCTGCACAGTCTGATCCGCATTTCTTCGTGCTGCGCAATCTGGCCAGTGGGCACTGCGGCGGGGTGGCCAGTTTCTTGCGCATTTCCCCGTCAGCCGGGTCCATCGAGGTTGGACATATCTGCATCAGCCCGGAGCTTCAGAAAACTGTCCATGCGACGGAGGCAATGTTTTTGATGATGCAATGGGCGTTTGATTCGGGCTATCGGCGTTATGAATGGAAATGCGACGCCAAGAACATGGCCTCACGCCGCGCGGCACAGCGCCTGGGCTTTTCCTATGAAGGTATTTTTCGACAAGCGGCGGTCATCAAGGGCCGCAATCGGGATACGGCATGGTTTTCGGTAATCGACGCCGAATGGCCGGCCCTGCGCGAAGCCTACCATGCTTGGCTCTCACCATCGAATTTTGATGCGCGGGGGCGACAAAAAGAGTCTCTGAGCGACCTGACACGCCTTGTGCGCGCCTATAATGATCCGGCTTTGCGCGGCTGAAACGCCCCCCCCCCCGCCCGGCTAGGCTTTTTGGGACTTGGCAACGGCAAACGGGTCTTGCGTGCGGCTGATCCGTAGCGCCAGAAGGCGCGATAACCCGTCCATCCCATCGGGCGACAGCCTTGCGGCGACGGCGGCACCTTGCAAATCGGGGTCATGGCTGCTGCGCGCCAGCCCCTGCACGAAATCTGCCACATAGGTTTTAGCCCCGACCCCACCCTCTTCAATCAACGAGGCGGCATGAATCAAATCATCACGTAGCGCCTGGCGATCAGGCCGGATCGGCGCGCCCTCTTCGGGCAAAGGGCTGCGCGGCTGTACTTTGAGATGAGAGAGGATGATCTGCTGAAACTCGGCCAGCGTTTCCAAAGGTTTTTCAATAAACCCCGCCGCCCCGGCGCGCACCGCCGCCGACCATTGTCCGGGATCACCGCTGATCGCCAAAACCAGCGCATCCAGCGCTCCGGGCCGCGTCAAATCACGAATCAGGTCCAGCCCGTTGCCATCGGGCAAGCCCAGATCAACCAGCACCACATCTGGCCGGTAGACCGCCAAATGCCGCCGCGCCGCCGCCAGCGTTTCAACCCGGCGCAAGCGCGCGCCGCTTCTTTGGCACAAAAGGCGCAACGCCTCAGAGGCAAAGCGGCTATCTTCCACCGCCAGCATTGTCACATTGGCCAACGGCAATCGCTGGGCGGGATCGACATGGGCAAAACCTGGGCCTTCTGGCAAGGATTGGGTAATAGGCAGGGGCATTCTAACTCCGCTTCGCAAAGGCTGCTTGGATATCAGGCACCACAAATGCCTAATGTATGGTGAATCTCAGCATAAAATGCGCAACGCACCCTCGGCTTTTTCCCTGCGGCGGCGCGCCCCCTTGCCCTATGCGCCCTGCCGCCGCATATAGCAGGGCAACAGCCATCACGCGGAGTGTAGGATGATTGGACGTCTGAACCATGTTGCCATTGCCGTGCCAGACCTTGATGCTGCGGTGGCACAATATCGCGGCACGTTGGGGGCCGATGTCGGCCCTGCCCAAGACGAACCGGATCATGGGGTGACGGTTGTATTCATTACCCTGCCCAACACGAAGATTGAACTTCTCTATCCTTTGGGCGAAAACTCTCCCATCAAGGGGTTTTTGGAAAAGAACCCGGCGGGTGGCATTCATCACATCTGCTATGAGGTCGATGACATTCTGGCG
>CALEMZ010000205.1 GCA_937910975.1 uncultured Pseudorhodobacter sp.
TTGGCGCGTCAGGCACCACCATTGGCTGCCCAAATGCGGCACGATTCCGGCCGGGATCTTCCGCTTGAACCCGATGCGGCGTTGCAGCCGTACATAGCCGTCAAAAAGTTTACGCTGTTTGCGCCATGAAAATGGGAACCGTAGGGTAAAACGTTCCAGATCAAGGCCACCAATCGTCCAGCCCACATCGGAAGTTGTGACCGATTCAATGAAATCGGTCCGGGGGCGCTCATCGAGATAAGCGATCAATTCACCAACAGGGCGTAATGGCAGACACGACCCAGAGGCGAGATAAACATGCCGAACCCCAGGAAAATCCCTTAGCATGATTATCGAGGCCGCCTGTGTGGCCGCGACCATGCCCCAAGTGCCCCATTCACAGGCATATCGGCCCGAAAAGCGCACATCCGCAAGGTCGGCCAGCGCGGCTTGCAGCCCCTCATATTCCGATTTGGTGACGCGTTTATCGACATGAATCACAACCGGGCAGTCACGTTCCACCCAATGCCGCGCGACCTGCGCCGCGCGATCAAGGGCTGTGTGGCATAGCATGACGATACCAACGGTCATGCCCAGTTTCCTTTGGACATGAGTCCGAGAATTTCAAGTTGGCGCCAGTTGATATATTTCTCAGACCATTTGCACCACATATCCGGGCTATCGTTCAGCCCGGCTTTATAGGCCTTGTATTCATGGCTGTTGGCATAGTGCTGCCCGCGTTTCATCTCCTCCTCTGCTTTGGCGGCGAAAGTATCGAGGAATTTTGCATGCAGCAGGCAGCCAGAGGCTTTTTCGCCGCCCCATTCATCATAAACGAGGTTCAAACCCCGCGGCAAAAGCATGTGGGTCGAACTGGCAAAGGCATATTGGCGCTTCCACTTTACCAGCGGCGTTTTGTTCAGGGCGGGCGCGCGCTCTGGCAGGTCTTTGAAGAACATGCGCGCGCGCGGGCCACCCTGGATCCACAGGTTACCATAATGGCCGTTGCGCGTGATGCTGTAATTGCCGCTATCAAACCACTGGGCAATTTCAAACGGGTCCTGCCCTTCGCGGTAAGGCTGCGCACCGATGGGGCCTTTGGGGTACATATCCAAAAGCATCGCCGAGAATGATTTGATCGACGAGGCATCCAGCCAATCGGTCAGGGCGCGCAAAGGGCGGGTATCGCTGAACGGATAAACAAAAAACTCATCCGGATCGACGACCAGTATCCAATGGTCATGGGCATAACGCATTTGCAGCCAATTCAGCCAATCCACCCCAAAGCGTGCGCGTTTGTAACTGTGTTTGGTGTGCCATACCGAGACATCAGGCTGGTCCTCGAGATACTCGCGAGAGCCGTCATCGCTGTCATTGTCCACGATCAGGAAATGATTGACGCCCAGATCACGGTAATATTTCAGGAAAAACGGCAGCCGCACGCGTTCATTGCGCATCGTGGAAAAGAGTAAAATATCGGTTGGCTTGATCGCCCGCACCCGGCTCACGGCAGGCTTAAGCTCCCTCCGTTTGCGGAAGGCGCGAAAAAGCCAGCGCTTACGCGCCAGTCTTAGCCGATATCTTGAAAATATGCTCACATGCTACTTTCTAGAAAATCATTTCACTGAACGGGCCAGCGCCCGCCACTTATTACGCTTTATCAAACGGAATTTAAGACAATGTTGAAATGGTCACCCCATCGCGGAATGAAAGCCACCTGTCTTGCCATTTCGGTTTGCCCCAACGCCCTATGCTCTTGTTCCCCTGCCCCACCCTTTAGACGGATGATTGTTTCCATCCAAGAATAACTGTCATCCAGCGCTGCGTAAACGGGGTAGTTGCCGAGAGTTTCACGATAAATTGGCAATGGTGGCACAATGACCGCGGTGCCAAGGTCGGCGGCCTCCAACGGGGGGAGGCCGTAACCTTCTACGAAGCTGGGAAACAAGAGCCCCTGGGAAGAGGCCAGCAGCCCCGCAACCTCATCATCAGGCAGGCCCGCCCTCTCAAACACCGTCTTGTTCATGAAGGGCAAGCTGTCCAGCCGTGCAAAAACCGGCACGTTTAACCAGCCCCGCCGGCCAATAATGAAAAGATGTGGGATTTCTGCTTCGGGAAGGTCGCGATGCATCCGCTCCCATATATCCAGCAAGAGCGCATGGTTCTTGCGCGGCTCTATGGTGCCAAGCGCCACGAAGTAGGGTTTTTCGCGGGGGGTGGTTTTTGCGGGGCAAGGCGTCGTGACGCCGAGTGGCGCGGTAATGCCTTTCGGCACACGTCCGAATTCCGCGAAATTTTTTTCGGTTTGCGTGCGTGTCACCATCGCGCTGTGGATCACCAGATCGGCATGGGCCGAAGTTGCTGCAATTTTTTTACGGAAGGCTTGGATCATGTCTGGGCGGGCAAATTCCGGATGGTCGAGCGGAATAGTATCATGGATCAAGACCGCGACTGCGCCCGCACCCCCTGTGCGAATGGCCGAAAGGCTGTGTTCGGTCAGGTTCGCGTGGCCGGTGTTAAGGTAGGTAAAGCCTTTGGGCAAATATCGCCGCAGCAAGTGTGGCAGGCGTGACGGAAAGCAGCGCGCGATGGAAAGCTGCCGTGCCGCAGTTTCAGCCGCAGCCAGCACCGGATCACTGCGCCGCATCAGGCGTGACAAAAGGTCAGGTGTAGGCAGCGCGCCTTGGCTTTTATATAGGGCGTTGAACCGCGCCATACCCGCGCGATCCAGAAGCATGAAACCCACCTTGCTGCGCAACAATGCAAAAACTGGGTCGGGAAGCGCCAAAAGATGCGCCAGATAGGCCGCCTCAACCCGGTCCACCCCGGTCGCTTTCCCCTTACCCAAACGCGACACAAGCCGTGTCAGGTCAAGCAACCGGGCGGGTGGGGACATGGCCTACTGGGCCGCTTTTTGCTGCGCAAGCAAATCGTGCAAATAATCTGAAAACTCGGATCTCAGATCCTCGCGCGCAAGGCCGAAGGCAACCGTCGCCTGCAAGAACCCCGCCTTGGAGCCGCAATCGTAGCGCTGCCCACGGAACCGATAGCCATAAACGCTGTCTTCGCCGCCAATCTCTTGCGCAATGGCATCGGTAAGTTGAATTTCGCCGCCCGCCCCTTGCTTCATCTTGTTGAGGTTGTTCAGGACTTTTGGCGTCAGAATATAGCGTCCGATCACTGCCAGATTGGAGGGCGCATCCTCCGGCTTTGGTTTTTCGACCATCCCCTTGGCACGCACAATCGCCCCCATATCATCTGCAACGTCCAAAACGCCGTAGGCACTGGCCTTTTCCGGAGGGATTTCCATCGTCGCCACCATATTGCCGCCGGTTTCTGCATAGGCCTCAACCATCTGTTGCAAGCAGGGCTTTTCGGCGGCGATCACATCATCGGGCAGCAGCACGGCAAAGGGTTCGTTGCCAATCAACCGCCGCGCGCACCAAACCGCATGGCCCAGACCCATCGGGCGGTTCTGCCGCACATAGGCAATCGCGCCGCTGTCCATATTGGTGGCCTTAAGCACATCCAGCAGCTGCTTCTTGCCGGCTTTGCGCAGGGTCGCTTCCAGCTCGGGTGCCACATCGAAATAGTCCTCCAGCGCGGACTTGCCGCGCGAGGTTACAAAGATAAATTCCTTGATGCCGGCGGCGCGTGCCTCATCAATCGCGTATTGAATGAGCGGGCGGTCAACCAAAGTCATGATCTCTTTTGGGATCGATTTCGTTGCTGGTAAAAAACGCGTGCCCATTCCGGCTACCGGAAAGACAGCTTTGGTAATTTTCTTAATTCTCATTAATCAACCTGACCCGATATTGTTGCGTTTTTTCTTAAGCCTACACTTGTCCCTGCAGCTTCGCATCCAATTCAGGTAATATTTCGACAAGAAGTTGACAAAATGGAAACAATTATGCCGTTTCAACCATGTTTCTCTTTCAATTTTCTAAATTTTTGGGCTCCAGTGAGCGATAATGAGACAATCGCGCGGCCTCCTCTGCCCGGCGGGCATCGGCATTTTGCCAGTTGAAACGTGTGACGCCACGAAATGAACGGCCAAACCGCCCCCCGCTTTGTTCCCACCAACCTGCCGCGTTGAATGTGTGCCGATGTGGGCGCAAACCGCGTGACAGGGTAATTACTGTAACGATTTCGCCCTGTGCAACGGCATCTCGGGCTACAGCCTGTAGCTCTTCGCGCTCCGATGCAGTACCAAACAAAAACCGCCCTGTACGGGGACGGGTGCCCGGTAAGGCGATGAAAGGCAAAATGGTTGGTGTAATGGCGGTAAGCCTGCGCTGCGGTCTTGCCTCCGCCACCTGAGCGCTGGCGATCCCGTTCTCCAGCCCTGCCATTAAATTGCGCACATCGCGAGGCTCCAAGGCGCCAGTCAGCATATGCTGCAAAAGCCGTGCGCGTTGCCCGGAGATGTGACGCTCCAGCGCCGTTGTCTTCAGGCCATGGCGCGCGGTAAACCGGGCAAGGCTGTGACCGATCTGGGTGATGTCCGTAGGCGCGCGATCGGCGCGGCGGCGGGCAGATGCGGCATAGCCGTGGTGCACAACGGCTTCAGAAACCACCGCCGTCAGCCCCCCTTTGGAGGCCAATCGCAGGTTCACATCTGCTTCATCTAGGTAGAAGGCAAAACCCGGATCAAATCCGCCAATGGCCAGCAGATCATCACGGCGAAAGGCGCAGTTGGTGCCTTGGGTCTTTATCGCCCGCTCACCACAGCCTTGATGTAGACTGACACCCGGCGGCGCATCGAAGGCAGTGTCAAACCCATCGCCATCAACCCAAGCTGCCCGCCATTGCCAAGACAGCCCTGAGCGCCCCAACACAAAGCCGCCCGCCGCCGTAACGCGTGGATCGGCAAAGGGGGCAACAAGGCGCGACAACCAAGTCGGCTCTGGCACTGCGTCATCGTCCAAAAAGGCCACAACAGGGGCAGATGCCAGCGCCAGCCCAATATTGCGTGCAGCCGAAATGTTGGGCTGATCGAATTCTGCAAGCTTTAGCCGAAGCCCGGATTCACGCACCGCACACGCGGCCTCCGGGTCGGCCACCACGATCACCTCAAAGCTTGGGTGGTCCATCTGCGCCACGGCCACCAATGCCCGCATCAGTGCCGCCTTGCGGTGTCGGCTGACAATGATGAGGCTGGCGGGCGGCGGGGTCATGCCTTCAGATTAACCCCGGGCGCATACGCAATGAAAAATGGGTTGTCCCATCCGGCCTTGCCATAGGTCAGCGTTTTATGGTTGTCGAAACGCACCACATGGCCCCCGGCACCGCGCAACACGGCATCTCCGGCGGCCGTATCCCATTCCATCGAGCCGCCATAGCAAGGGTAAACATCGGCCT
>CALEMZ010000206.1 GCA_937910975.1 uncultured Pseudorhodobacter sp.
TTCCCATTGGCGGGCAAGCTGGTGGTCGATCTTTTCATGCAACTGACGGATCTCCACCTCGGCCTTGAGGTTGATGCGGTAATCGTTTTCCGCGCGCAGGCGGTCCTTGGCTTCCTGTCGGCGCTGGCTCATCATGATCACCGGGGCCTGAAGGGCCGCAACGCTGGACAGGGCGAGATTAAGCAGGATGAATGGGTAGGGATCAAACGGGAGAAACAGCATCCCGGTGACGTTCAGCGCCATCCAGATGATCAGGATGACACTGAACAAAATGATAAATTTCCACGACCCGCCGACTATGGCTACCTTGTCAGCCATGCGTTCACCGAATGTGGCGGCCTCTTCCGCGTCCCCCAGTGGGTCGCTTTGGGAGATGAGCTGCCCGGTCGTCAGGCTTTCCAGAACTTGTTTGTCAAGTATGCCCAGCTCGCCGCGCTCTTCCTCCAGAAGGTCCTCAATATGATGACGTCTGAAGATGGCAAGATCTTCGCGGCAGATGACTTTGCCCTCGGCCCAGCCGGGGGCCGCCTCCGCGATCAGGTCATTCACGGCGGGGCGCACGGATATCCACGGGCGCAGGTCCGGTGGTGCAAAGCTGTGGCCGCAAACGTGGCAGGTTTGGGGGGCGGAGCTTTCGTGCGGGTTTGGTGTGTCATGGATCAACTTTGCACTACGGTTGTTAAAGTTCAAACATGTCCCACGCGGGGTCGTATGGCAAGGTTTCACGGCTGGTCGCCGCCATGACCGGCGCAAGCGGCGCAGCTATCACCAATCTTCTGGGGTTCTCCTGGCTGACGGGCGGCGCCTTTCGGTTTCGCATCTATTCCTCGCAAGGCCTCGATTGGTTCATCATCGCCCTGAAAACCAACCGCACCTCGTTTTCACGCATTCAAATCAATAGCTCAACTTGTCCACATATCCGCGAGCGCAGCGCTAAGAACGACCGTAGCGATCCCACATCCGTCTTTAGGATGGCGAAATGCTTCGTTGACGCTGACGATGGATTGTTTGGAAGCCGCACGCCAAGGCAGGCAACGCTAACCTGCCCAGCGCATGGGGGGTGAGCCTTCATCGGATGTGGGTTGATGACATCCGCGTTCCAAGCAGAGGCACGGATCATGTCACATGTAATAACTGCTTGGTCTGGGCGCCCCCGTCACTGCATTATGGGAAATATAATTAAACAACATCAAATAATTAGAGTTATACACACACGCATTCACTCAATTTTTTCCGCTTTTTTTGATGTAGCCTTCTTGGCCGGGGCCTTCTTTGCCGCGGGTTTCTTGGCCGCC
>CALEMZ010000207.1 GCA_937910975.1 uncultured Pseudorhodobacter sp.
GCAGACCTTTCAGACAATGCCCATGGCATCGGGCGCGAATTGTTTGAGGTGTTTCGTCAGAATGTCGGCCCCGCAACCGAAGGCGCGCGGGTGGTGTGACCGAAGGATCGGCCTGATCGCCACAAGCACAAACCAATATGCCCGGTAATTATACGTTTGCGCAGGCCAAAACGACGCAAACAGGGTGGACCAAAGCCGGTGTTTGCGCTAACGAAACCGAAAGAAAACGCAGGCAACAGATCGCATGTGCCGCCCCAAAAAATTTGGTTAAGACAAGGATGAATGCGCCATGACCCCCGCCGAACAATCACGCCTTGCGCTGGAAATCTGCCTGATGGCACCTGTTGTGCCGGTGCTGGTGGTAGAGGATGCAAGCACGGCTGCCAATCTGGCGGCGGCCCTTATCGCGGGCGGCCTACCCGCGCTGGAGGTAACGCTGCGCACCCCGGCGGCGCTGGATGTGATCCGTGCGATGGCCGAAGTACCCGGCGGCGTGGTGGGGGCTGGCACGTTGCTGACCCGCGCCAATGTGAAAGCAGCCAAGGAGGCCGGCGCGAAATTTGGCGTTTCGCCGGGGGCGACGCCAAAGCTGTTGGAGGCCTGTGCCGAATTTGAATTACCGTTGCTGCCCGGTGCCGCAACCGCGACTGAGGTGATGGCGCTGCTGGAGCAGGGCTATACGGTGCAAAAGTTTTTCCCGGCAGAGGCCTCGGGCGGCGCTCCGACGCTGAAATCCATCGGCGCGCCGATCCCGCAGGTGCGCTTTTGCCCGACAGGCGGCATCAGCCTGAAAAACGCGCGCGACTATCTGGGCCTGCCCAACGTGCTATGCGTGGGCGGCTCTTGGGTCGCCCCTGTGGGCATGGTCACTGCTGGCGATTGGGCGGGGATCACGGCTTTGGCTGCTGAGGCCGCGAAGCTGCGCTAGAGCGCTTTGCATTTAAAGTTAATCCGGAACCCTTGCCGCCCGCCCGCCCCGGCGCTTCGGCGCTTTGGGCGTGGCCAAAGCATCCTGCAGCACGCCGCTCATCGGGTGATCGGGGGTTCCATCGGCATAGGTCGCCAGAAGATGCCGCAGCGCGGGGGCTGTATCGGCATCCAGTGGCAGGCTCAACGCCCAATCCATAAAGATAGAGCGGCATTCGCCCAAGGTGATGCCCTCAATCCGGTAGCTTTCGCGGATAAGCCCCTTGGGGTCTGCGTCTTTCAGCTCCATCGTCCACTCCCTGCCCAGCGGCATTTCGCATTTCTCCGATCCGGGGGATCATCAGAACGCGCCCCAGTCTTGGGACGATATCTGCTTCAAAGTCACAGCCAATCACCCTATTGGGCCTTCAACACGTCGTCGATGACAGCTTTGGCAGGCCCCAAAACCTCGGCCAACCGGGCCGAAAGCGCCTGCTCATCTGCCTGCCCGGTTTCACGCAACAAGAAGGCGCGACCGCCGATGCCCAGCTTTTCAATATCCAGCGCATTATCGGTCAACAAGCGTGATCCCGCCTGCAACCGCCAGCAAAGCCTGTAGGCATCGAGCAAGGCCTGCTCATCTGATTGCGACAGAAATTGGCGTTTCACGCCAGCGCGCAATTGCGCCTCGACCCGCCGGGCCGGATCGCCTGCGCGCAAGGCGGCGGTTTGGGCGGCAAGCTCGATATCCATCAGGCGGCCAGGGCCGTTTTTGGCGTCCCATACGCTACTGCCGGGTTTGGCACTGGCAAGGCGTACGCGCATATCTGCCACGTCAGCGAGAACTGTTTCGCCACCAGATTTGGCCACCAATACCTCACGCCGCAGGGCCTCAAACGCGGCGCGCAGATCGGCGTTGCCCGCAAGTGGGCGTGCGCGGGTCAGGGCCAGATGCTCCCATGTCCATGCCTCGGCCATTTGGTAATCGCGAAAGGATTGCAACGAGGTTGCCACCGGGCCTTGGCGGCCTGAGGGGCGCAGGCGCATATCCACCTCATAAAGGCGGCCTTCGGGCATTTGCGCAGTGACGGCAGTGACCATGGCCTGCGTCAGCCGCGCGAAATAGGGGCGGATGGCGAGGGGTTTGCGCCCCTCGCTGTATTCGGCATCACCCGCATCATAGATCACGATCAGATCAAGGTCAGAACCGGCATTCAATCGCCCTGCGCCAAGGCTGCCCATACCCAGCAAGATCGCGCCGCGCCCCGGTGGTGGCCCGTATTTTTGGGCAAACTCCGCCTCAACCACCGGCCAGAGGGCGGCAAGGCACGCCTCGGCCAGATCGGCATATTGCTTGCCTGCTTCGAAGGCATCAACCAACCCGCGCAGATGATGCACGCCAATGCGGAAATGCCATTCCTTCATCCAACGCCGCGCACCATCGAGTTTGCGCTCATAATCCGGGATATCCGCCAGATGGGCGCTAAGCCCCGCAGTCAATTCCCCCAGACTTGGCCAGGCGGCAAAGAAACTGCCACCGATGACCGCATCCAGCACCCCGCCATTGCGCGACAGGTAAAGTGCCAGCGCAGGCGACGTGGCGGCTATATCAACAATCAGATCGACCAGTTGCGGGTTCGCCTCGAAAAGCGCGAATATCTGCACCCCGGCAGGCAGGCCCGCCAGAAACCCATCGAAGGCAATCAAAGCCTCATCCGGGTTGGCGGCTCGCTGCAGGCGTTTGAGCAAGCCGGGGCGGACGCGGCGAAAGATAGTACCCGCCCGTTCAGAGCGCAGCGCCGGATAGCCATCCCAGCCGCGCACGATGTCACGCGCGCTATCGGAAAGATCAGGCCCTTCCTCGGCCTCGCTCGGGGCGAAGAAGCCTTCGGTCAGATGGTCGGTGCGCTCCAAACGATCAATCAGCCCGGCGCGGAAGCCTGCCACATCATCTTGCCCACAGAACATGGCGATGCGCGCCACCCCTTCGGCGGTGCTTGGCATATCATGGGTTTGCGCGTCATTCACCATTTGCAGTCGATGCTCTACCTCGCGGTGCGCGCGGTACAGCGTGGTCAGCTCTGTCGCGGTGTCATGCGGTATCCAGCCCTTGTCTGCCAGCGCCGCAAGGCTGGGTACGGTTTGGCGACCGCGCAAATCCGGGTCACGCCCGCCCGCGATCAACTGCCTTGTCTGGGTGAAAAACTCGATCTCGCGAATACCGCCGACGCCCAGCTTCATGTTATGACCTTCCACCACCACAGGGCCATGCAGGCGGCGATGGTCCCGGATACGCAGGCGCATGTCATGCGCGTCTTGAATGGCGGTGAAATCAAGGTGTTTGCGCCAGACAAAGGGCGTGAGGGTTTTGACAAACCGCGCGCCCGCCGCCAGATCGCCCGCGCAGGGGCGCGCCTTGATCCAAGCCGCGCGCTCCCATGTGCGGCCCACGCTTTCGTAATAGCTTTCGGCAGCGGCAAAGGAGAGGCAAACTGGCGTCACCGCCGCATCGGGGCGCAGGCGCAGGTCGGTGCGAAACACATAGCCTTGCGCCGTCCGGTCGCCCACCAGTGCCGCCATTTTGCGGGTCACGCGGATGAAGGCGCTGCGGGCCTCTTGCGCGCTTTCGGGATAGAGGGCCTCATCAAAGAGGCAGATCAGGTCGATGTCGGACGAATAGTTCAACTCTCCCGCGCCCATCTTGCCCATGGCAAAAACAACCATACCTGCCGCCGTTTCCGCGTCTTCGGGCACCGCACCGGGGATCTTGCCGCGGCGGATTTCATCGGCCACCAAACGTTTGAGCGATAGGTCCACCGCGCAGTCAGCAAGCTCGGTCAACGCACCCGTTACCGCCTCCAGCGGCCAGACGCCGCCCAGATCAGCCAACCCCGCGAGCAAAGCAACCCGACATTTGGCACGGCGTAGACCATCGCCCAAAGTGTCCAGTGTCAGCGCCTCCAGCCCGGCAAGCTCTGTGGCCAGCGCATCCTCCGGTGCGGCACCCATGGCCACGCGCAACCACTCTGCTTCACGCGTCATCAGATCGGCCAGATAGGGGCTGCACCCCGCGGTGCCAATCAGCAAAGGCGCAAGCTCTGGCCCAAGATCGGCAAAGGCGCGACCTGTCTCCGCCCCGGCGGCGGGGTCAAAGGGAAGCGGGTGGCGGGTGAGGCGGGAGGCAAAGGGGGCATGTGACATGCGCGCAGAATGGCGGGCGGGCCGGGTATGGTCAATTGGGATTGCACGGGAAATTGCGCCTAGCTGCCTGCCCCGCTAAGCTGCTGAAAACGGAGGCTGGAATGAGTAAAAGCTTGGCCCGTGTACGGGCAGCGCTAGAAATGTCTGAGGTACCCTACAAGGTGCATCAGATGGAGGCCGAAACCCGCACCGCCATGCAGGCCGCGCAAGCCGTGGGCTGCGCCTTGGATCAGATCGCTAAATCGCTATTGTTTCAAAGCGAGGTCACGGGCGAGCTTGCCCTCTTCCTGACGGCGGGCGGCAACCAGATCGACACGGCCAAGG
>CALEMZ010000208.1 GCA_937910975.1 uncultured Pseudorhodobacter sp.
GGCGATTTGCGCGGATGTGGTGACTTGTATGGGCGTGGCTGCGCAGCAGTAATGGCAGGATCGGCCTGTCCGGCCCCCTGTCAGTTCTACTCATTTCACATGCGCGGCTCATCGCGGTTTATCCCGAATGCATTACTGCATCCATATGAAAATCCCGTATTGTCAGTGACTTGACGGGAAAATAAGGGGCCTTGCGGCCAGTGATCCACCATTGGCCTGCATCTGCGAACATATGGTCCGCCCAATGCGCCATGGCATAAAATTGTCGCGCGCGCCTGCCCTTTTTAAAACCAGGCCCGCGTCGCTTGACCATAATGGTAGGACGCAACAGAAGACAATGGGCAAATTGCGACCATTTCGCATTAGGTATCTCCACCTATGGTTGCGCTCCCTTTTCGCACATGCTGTACGCGGGTAAATTCGTATTGCAAAGCGCGCAATTTTATCAGGGGTTTTCTCGGCGACGCGGGCGGCTATGCTGACACATCAGCCCGGCATATCCCGCCGCTTCGAAGGTCCTGCAATGAATAATACCACCCCGTCGCTTTGTGTGCTTGTTCTTGCCGCAGGGGCGTCGCGCCGGATGCGCGGGACGGATAAGCTGTTGGAACAGGTAGACGGCACGGCGCTGCTGCACCGGGTGGCGCTACTGGCGCTTGGCACCGGGCATCCGGTTCTGCTCACCCTGCCGCCAGATAGCCCGGCCCGCCACGCCGCCCTGGCCGGCTTGCCGGTTCAGATACTGACGGTTGCGGCGGCGCAGGAGGGTATGGCGGCCTCGTTGCGCGCCGGAATGGCCGCAGCCCCCGAAGGCTCCGCCAGCTTGCTGTTACTGGCCGATATGCCCGAGATTGACGCCCAAGATCTGGCCGCGATGATCCACGCCCATTGTGCAACACCCGAGATGATCTTGCGTGGGGCGACGGCGGCGGGGCGAGCCGGACATCCGGTCCTGTTCCCCGCTTGGGCGCGGCAAGGCCTGATGCAGCTTGAGGGCGACAGCGGGGCAAAGCCCTTCTTGCAAGCCCATG
The DNA here is from genome assembly GCA_937910975.1 of uncultured Pseudorhodobacter sp. Lineage (GTDB taxonomy): Bacteria > Pseudomonadota > Alphaproteobacteria > Rhodobacterales > Rhodobacteraceae > Pseudorhodobacter. The sequence continues at coordinate 1,032 of CALEMZ010000208.1, forward strand.
CAGCACGGATCAGGCTGGTCCCTCTGCCCGCCAGCCACGCCACAACCGATCTGGACACGCCCGAAGATTGGGCGGCATGGCGCGCCGCCCGGTAAGCCATCGCCCCCGCAGCCGGATCAGCCCCGCTTATAGCGTTTCGCTTCAGGCTTGCATCAGAACTTTGGCCTCGAACGCTTTGATCGTCACCCGCGCCGCCGGATAAAAATCCCCTTGCTCCAGTTGCGGGAACAGGGCCAGAAGCTCGGCCCGCTGCGGGCCTTCCATGCTTTGCAAAGTCTGATCGCCGGGCTGGAAGCTTTCGGTCCAAGCGCCATTGGCGCGAATGATCTCATGCTCATCAAACAACAGGTGAATATAGGTCACCTCTTGCGGCCAGGCCCGAACGATGCTGCGATCATTCACCAGATGAACGGCCGCGACCAGCACCTCATTCTCGCCAAACAACATCTCGGCGCGCGGCCCGGATATCAACATCCGGTGTTGTGGTGAGACGGTCATTTCCCGCTCCGGCAGGTTCGAACCCAGCGCACCTTCACGAATAAGAACAGGGTTGAAATTGGGCTGTGCAGCCAGATCATGCCGCGAAAGCCTGCGCGCGC
>CALEMZ010000209.1 GCA_937910975.1 uncultured Pseudorhodobacter sp.
ACTCCAAGAATCTATTCAAAACACTTTGTCAAAATCCAAATGCGATTCCCCTGCTCCGCTGCCCGAGGCGGATGCCAAACACGCCCTCGGTGCGCTTCTGGTTCGCGTGGCCCAAGCAGATAAAGCCTATCTTTTCCAAGAGGTGGAGCGGATTGACCGCATCCTCGCGCAGCGTTTCAACCTTAGCCGGCTGGAGGCGGCCAAAATGCGCGCCCAATGCGAACGCCTGTCCGACGAGATGCCCGAAACCGAAACACTCATCACCGTTTTGCATGACGCGATTGATCTGGCAGAACGTGAGGCCACCCTTGACGCGCTGCGGCAGGTCGTCTTTGCCGATGGCCACATGCATGAAGCCGAAGATGGAATGGTGACATTAGTGCAGCAGATGCTCGGCGTTTCGCCGCAAACCTGTGCGCGCATCCGCGCCGAAGCCCTCGCCGCGCTCAAGGGTGATTAAGTCATGGGGCGGCGCGCGAGCAAATCTTGCGCTCCATAAAGCTGGTGCTGCGGCCTTCGCGGCTCTGCCCCTCAGCAACAGGCGTGCTTTCGCCCATAGCGCGTAACCTCCGAGTGATGGGCCTTTCCCCGCCGATCCAAACCCGCCCAATCGGCAGGATCGGGCAGGCGTCGGGCCGCTCTGCCAGTTGGTGCTTGCATTGCCACCCGCCACAGCACCCATGATGGGCCAAAGCAAGCCGGACGTGGTTCCCGGACCATAAAAGGCAGCGCTATGTACGACATCATCGAACCCATCATCCACAAAGCCACCGTAATGGATCTGCGCATCAACATTAAGAACACCGGACTTTCCATCGGGGATACCGCCGAGTTGCATCTGAATGAAGATGGATGCGTCTCTGTTTTTGCCACCGCACTGCGCCGTGGCTTTTTCCTGCGCCGCCGCGTGCTCTGCCGCGTCGGCCAGCTTGGCCCCCAGGCCAGTCAGATGCTCACCCCTGCCTTGCGCCGGGGTGAGCGTCTGCGCGTACGCATTGTCGGCCTGACGCCCGAGCATCTGGCCCCCGAGGGCAAGGCTGAAATGCACATCTCAGTCTGGGGCACGATCCGCCATGTCGACGCCCCCACCGCATCCAGCGCCTCCACCCGCGCATTACCTGCAAGCCACCCGCAGGATCGCAGGTCGGGGCTCACCCCGACTTAGCCAAACCATGCATCGCCCGCCCGCCCATCCAAATCGTCACGTTTTCATCTCAAGAAACATCCACACGCGCGGACACTCTGCATACAACAAATAATTTTCCAAGGATTGGCCAACGGAGCGCGTCTAATCTACCGTGATGCTCATGGAAACGCCTGATGAAACCCTCGCCCTTGCCGCCGCCTCCGGCGACAGGGCCGCCTTTGGCCAGCTTCTGGCCCGGCATTATGACCGGGTTTTCGGGCTCTGCTGGCGGCTGAGCGGGTCCAGGTCCGAGGCAGAGGATCTGACCCAGGACATCTGCGCCGCCTTGCCCACCAAGCTGGCCTCTTTCCGTGCCGAGGCCCGGTTTTCAACCTGGCTTTACCGCGTGACCGTCAACGCCGCCCATGATCGCCGCCGCCGCGCCGCCACCCATTCCCGCGCCGCCGCAGGCTGGGGAGACTGGGAAATGAACCGGCAAGCCGGGATCGTCGAGACGGCGGAAGCCAACGATTGGCTGAGCACCGCGATGACCCGCTTGCCCCCAGAACTGCGCGATACCCTCGCTCTCACCCTTGGCGAAGACCTGACCCAAGCCGAGGCCGCAAGGATCCTCGGCCTGTCCGAGGGAACCGTTGCTTGGAGGATGGCAGAGGTAAAGAAACGCCTGCGAAGGCTGGCCGCCGAGGAGGCCCGGATATGACCGACGATCTGAACAAACTTCGCGCGGCGCTGCACAAGGCCCCTGCCCCCGATCCGGGCAGCAAAGAAGCCGCGATGCGGCTGGCCATGCAAAATTTTGACCGCGCCCACCAAGGAACCGCTGCTGATCCGCGTCCTATTCCTGTTCGCCCGCAAAAACCGGGCTTCCTGACAGGAGTACGACACATGCTTTCGACCCTCACCACCCGCCCCATCCTCGCCGCCACCACCTCGGCTGCCGCGCTCTGCCTTGGCCTGATCGTGGTACTGCCTATGGGGGACTTTTCCCCCGATGCCCCATTTGCTGTCGACGAAGGGGGGCGCAGTGAGGCCCCGCTTCTGGCAAAACCCGAGGCCGCGCCGATGATCGTTGCCGAAGAAGCCGCCGCCGATACCAGCGCCACGATGGGCGCGACCGCCCCCGCGGCACTTGCGCAGGACCAGATGGCAACCAAGCGGCTCATGCAGCCCGAAAGCGCCTTTCTCGCGCCCTTGGCGACCGTCGCCCCCACGCCCTTTCCCATGGATCAGATCGCGCCGCAGGTCGAGAACACCGAGGCCTTTGCCAATGAAGCGGCGAACCCGATCAAGATGACCGCCGAAGACCCGGTTTCTACCTTCTCCGTTGATGTCGATACCGCGAGTTACGCGATAATCCGTTCCTCTCTCATGCGCGGGCAACTCCCGCCCGCAGAGGCCGTGCGGACCGAGGAGATGGTGAACTATTTCCCCTATACCTACCCCGCGCCAGAACCGGGTGAGGCCCCTTTCAAACCCACAGTCACAGTAATGCCGACGCCGTGGAACGCTGGCACGCAATTGGTGCGTATCGGGTTGCAAGGCCGCCTGCCCGCGATTGCCGAGCGCCCGCCGCTGAACCTCGTGTTCCTGATCGACACCTCCGGCTCAATGCAAAGCGCGGACAAGCTGCCGTTGCTCAAGCAATCCTTGCGCCTGCTGCTGCCGCAGCTTCGGCCCGAAGATGAGGTCGCGATTGTTGCCTATGCCGGATCAGCGGGCGAAGTGCTGCCGCCCACGCGCGCCGAAAACGCTGCTACCATTCTGGACGCGCTGGATCTGTTGGAGGCGGGCGGCTCCACCGCCGGGGCCGAGGGCATGGAGCTGGCTTACCGCGTGGCCGAGAGGATGACCGCGAAGGGCGAGGTTTCGCGCGTTCTGCTGGCCACGGACGGGGATTTCAACGTCGGCATCTCAGACCCGGAAGGGTTGGAGAAATACGTCGAGAAAAAACGCGCGCAGGGGACGTATCTTTCTGTCCTTGGATTCGGGCGCGGCAATCTGGATGATGCAACGATGCAGGCGCTGGCCCAATCGGGCAATGGCATGGCCGCCTATATCGACACACTGCAAGAGGCGCGCAAAGTGCTGGTGGACCAACTTTCGGGCGCGCTGTTTCCGATTGCGAATGACGTAAAGATACAGGTGGAATGGAACCCCACACAAGTCGCTGAATATCGGCTGATCGGTTTTGAAACGCGCGCTTTGGCACGGGAAGATTTCAACAACGACAAGGTGGATGCAGGCGAAATTGGCGCAGGCCATGCGGTGACGGCGCTTTATGAGGTGACCGCCCCCGGCAGCGCGGCGCTGGCCAATGATCCGTTGCGCTATGGCAAAGCGGCAGCGCCGAGTGAAAGCGCCGAGCTGGGTTACTTGCGCCTGCGCTACAAAGCACCGGGCGAGAGCACATCCGCCCTGATTGAGGTGCCGATTGCCTCGGGTGATATTCCCGCCGATGAAGACGCCCGCTTTGCCGCCGCAATCGCTGGCTTTGGCCAATTGCTGACCGGAGCTAAGTACCTTGGCGATTGGGGCTGGGAGGAGGCCACCGCGCTGGCGCTTTCAGGGCGGGGTGCGGATGCATTTGGCTATCGCGCCGAAGCCGTGAACCTGATGCGATTGGCGCAATCGCTTTCAACGCAATAGGCGCTGCCCCCCCCCTCGCGTTGCGTATTTTTGCAAAGGAGAAGCCCGCGGTGGGGCGTTTTGCATTTTTGAGCTGGTTGCGTTGGCTAGCAATACGCAGGCATGCTGATCGCACGTCGCGCGAGGAGTGCCTGCCACAGTATAAGCGCCCGTTTATATAGTAGGAAATGGTGCACCCAGAGCGATTCGAACGCCCGACCCTCAGATTCGTAGTCTGATGCTCTATCCAGCTGAGCTATGGGTGCAGTGTGGGCGATTTAGCGCCCCGCGTCAGGCAATGCAAGGGGGGAAAAGCACGAATTCCCCCTTTCATCCCGTGAACATGTCCAGATCGTCAGACTTTGGCAAATGAATCATAAACTCCGTGCCCGTCTCATCAGATCGCAATAATTCCAGACGCCCACCATGGCCGCGCACCAGCTCAAACGCAATCGCAAGCCCGAGGCCAGAGCCACCCTTGCGCGTTCCACCCTGAAACGCAGTGAACAAATGGTCGCGCGCACGAGGCGGCAGGCCAGGCCCCGAGTCGCCCACGCGGATCCACCATTCCGCCTCACTCTCGCCACCCGAAACCTCGATCACGCCCTCTTTGCCTGTCGCCTCCAACGCCTGCATCGCGTTACGCATCAAATTGGCCAAGACGCGGTAAAGCTGTTCGGCATCGGCACGAAGGTTCAGCCCGGCGGGCACATCCACCAAACAGGTGATCCCCGGTCGCTCGCCCAGCGCTTCGGCTTCGATCACTTCCTCAATCAGTGGCCGCAAAGCCAGCCGGGACAGGCGCGGGGGCGGCTCTTCCGCCTTTCCAAAGGCAAGGGTTGATTCGCATAGTGACACAGCCCGCGTGATGGAGCCCACCAGCTTTGGCGCGATCCGCGCGACCGCCGGGTCCGCGCTCCGTTCAATCCGATCCGCAAAAAGCTGCGCCGTTGTCAGAATATTGCGCAGATCATGGCTAATCTTGGCTACGGCAGAGCCCAGTTGCGCCAAACGTTCTTTTTGGCGCAAAGCCCCCGTCATCTGGGTTTGCAGGCTTAGCAACGCTTCTTCGGCGTCGCGCAGCTCCGACACGCCTGAAGTCGGCGCAATGACGCGTCGGGCGTCTTCCGGTGCCTCGGCATATAGCGCCATATGGCGCACCACGCGCCTTATCGGCTGCACCAGCAATCGCTGCGCGGCCAAGAACAGCAGCGCTGCCGTTACCACCGATATAATCGCCGACAGCACCAGAATGCGCAGCCCATAGTCCAGCATCGCATGCCGTAGTGGCCCGGTAGGCATTGTCACTTCAATCAAGGAACCGGCATCTTGTACCGGGTTGCCTATAACCCGAATGGAGTGCTCTTGTCGGTCTACCAAGACCACAAGCGCGTCGCGCATGAGGTGCAGCGGTGTTGCAAAGCGCAAATCATAGGTCGCCGAAATATCTTCGGTCATCGGGGAGGAAAGGATCAACTGCCGTATCTGATCGCGCCAGAGCACCACGTTTAAAACGCCCGCATTGGCCAGCAATTCAGCTTCCAACTCCGCGCTCAGCATCCCATCGGTGGCGAGCAGCGCCAAGGAGGCAATCTGCGCCTTCTCCAATCGCAACAGCAAGAAGTCTTCCCTAAACCGCGCAATTGATGGCACAAAGATCAGCACTTCGGCCAACATGACGAAGGCCACAGTCAACATCAGGAACCGCCCCGACAACGTGTTCAAGAAACCTGACTTCCTCAGTCCCAAAACCAACACCCTCATTCATCTGTTCACAAATATCCCCGGGAGGGGTCCGGGGAGGGCAGGCAGCCCTCCCCGGCGCGCGCAGATACACATCTTACATCAGGGAAAGAAGCGCTGCACCAGCCCAACCACCCGCTTAACCTTTGGACTATCAAATAATGCCGGTGAAAAATAGGCTCCTGCGGCGCGTTTGGAAACCTCATTGAGCGTGGGATACGGCAGCACCGTTCCGGCAATGGCCCCCATCTTCAATTTGGAGGCAATCGCCAATGCCCAAAGCCCGATCAACTCACCCGCTTGCGCCCCCGCGATCGAAACACCAATCGGCCGGCCTTTAAGCACCATCACCTTGATCAGGCCCTCCGTCCGACCCTGCGTTTGCGCGCGGTCATTCTCGGCATATTCAAAGCGAATGACCTTAAGCGCATCGCCATGCAGCTTTCGCGCTTCGGCTTCTGTCGGGCCAATCTGGGCAAGCTCCGGGTCGGTATAGGTGGCCCATGGAATATGGGCAGTTCTGGCCTTGGCGGGCAGGCCAAACAGCATTTGCCGGATGACAACCCCAGCGTGATAACCTGCCACATGGGTAAATTGCAGCCCTCCCGCCGCATCCCCAACCGCATAGACGCGACGATTGGACGACCGCAGATCAGCCCCCACAGTCACGCCTTTGCGGCTGTATTCCACGCCCGCCTTTTCCAGTCCCAGCCCCTCAAGCGAGACTTGACGCCCCACTGCCATCAAAAGATGCGACCCTTTGAGGATACGCCCGTCCTTGATCTCTACTTCAATTGCCCCCTCCGCCCCGCCGATCCGTACGACTGGGGCCTCCTCCATCACCGCAACCCCTTCGGCGCGCATCTTTTCCAACACCACCGCAGCAGTTTCGGGGTCGTCGCGGCCAAGGGCCTTTGCCCCCTCGATCACCGTCACCTGACAGCCAAGCCGCCGATGCGCCTGCGCCATTTCCATGCCGATCGGGCCACCACCAATCACGATCAGATGCGCAGGGCGTTCACGTTGGGCAAATATCGTCTCATTGGTCAGATAAGGTACGGTCTCCACGCCCGGAATCGGCGGCACGAAGGGGCGAGAGCCCGTTGCCAATACAAACCGACGCGCCGTAATGCGGTAATTGCCCGCGATCACCTCTTTCGGGCCAGAGAACTTGGCCCATTCGCGGATGACGCGCACACCCAGGCCTTCAAACCGTTCCTGACTGTCCACAGGAGCGATCGTGTCGACCACCCGCGCCACATGGTCCATGACCGCGCCAAAATCAATCTGGGGGGTGCTGGGCGTGATGCCAAACGGGCCACCGGTTGTCATCGCATGTGCATGTTTGGCCGCAGCAATCAGCGCTTTTGACGGTACGCAACCTGCGTTCAGGCAATCACCGCCCATCTCAGCGCCTTCAATCAACACCACCCGCGCGCCCATCTGCACCGCCCCTGCCGCAATCGACAACCCGCCGGAACCCGCGCCGATGATGCAAAGGTCTGTTTTGATATGTTCCATGGTTCAAACGTCTTTCTTACGAAGCAGCTTCAGGAGGATGGGCAGCGCCGACAAAGCTGCCAGCCCCAGAATCGGCCCCAACACATGCGGGGCGAAGATGATGGACATATCCGGCGTCTCACCTCGCGCAAACACTTCGCCAAGGCCCGCTCCGACCGAGGTAAAGACCAAAGCACCCGGCATGATGCCAAAAAATGTCGAGATCGCGAATCGCGAGAGTTTGATGCCAACGAAGGCGGGGATAAGGTTTGCCACAAAGAACGGCACTGCAGGCACAAGGCGCATCAAGAACAGCACCGACCATTCATTCTCTCGCAAACCGGCTTGAAGCTTGGCAACCGCCCCGCCGCTGCCTTCGATCTTTTCTGAAAACCGCGCACCAAACCCCATGCGCGCGGCCAGAAAAATCGCAATCGCGCCAAGCGTTGCCCCGGCGACATTAAAGAAGACACCGGGAAAGGTTCCGAACAAGAACCCCCCGGTCAATGTGGCGATCATCGCCCCCGGCAGGGAAAACCCTACGATCACAACATAACCCGCGACAAAGACGAGCACTGCCAATGGATAGTTGGCATCCCGAAACGCAATCAGAACTGCCCGGTTCTCTGCCAACGCGGAAAAGCTGATCTGATCGCGCAAGAAGAACGCCCCGGCGGTTGCCACAGCCAAAATAATAAGAATCGGTAGTTTACGGGCCAGGCCAGGCCTCGGCTGTCCTGGCAACTGGGCTTTCATTGGCATTGTTGTTATCACTTTCTTCGCAACGCGATCATGGCTGCTTTCTTGCCACGAAACTGCGCAATTGCTTGCCGATGGAACAGGTCGCTCACGCGGCCTTGATCTGAGGTGACAGGTTTGGCATCAAATACGTCTATGTTGAAACATTTCCCTCCACTTTAAGAACTCCAATCGCGAATAAGCGTGAAATGTTGCAGGATTTTCCGCTCGGGCGAATTGACTTGCCGCCAAGGGGTGCGTAAAGGACGGGCTTCGAATAAGCGCGCCACTGGGTTTGCGGCGAATCTCGCCCGAATAACCGATGGACGCAACTGTGATGGAGATCCGCGATGAAGCGCACTTTTCAACCGTCGAACCTGGTCCGTGCGCGGCGCCATGGTTTCCGTTTACGCATGGCAACCAAGAGTGGCCGCGTCATTTTGAACAACCGCCGCACTAAGGGCCGCAAGAAGCTTTCGGCCTAATTGGCCGGGGCCTTTTTTGTGCCCTGCTTTTTGAAGGACGAATGACATGACACCGCCGGAGGCAGAGGGACAAGGCCACAGCGCCCCGACCCAATCGCCACCGGCGGCTTCCCTTTGCGCGTCGCGTGCCAAGCCTGAAGTTATGCGAAACCGCAGCGATTTTCTGCGAGCAGCCTCTGCCCGCCGTCAAGGCACCCAAGGCTTTTTGCTACAGGCTCGCGCGCGCGGCGATGAAAGCCCGGCCATTCGCGTCGGCTTCACCTGCTCCAAGAAAATTGGCAACGCGGTTGCGCGCAACCGTGCCAAGCGCCGCCTGCGCGCTTTGGCGCGCGCGGTTTTGCCAAAGCTCGCATATCCTGGATGGGACTATGTACTTGTCGGCCGCCCCAATGCGACGATTGGGCGTGACTTTGCTTTGCTTTTGGCGGACTTGGAAAGCGCACTCTCGAGAATCCACAGCCAAACGGGGGGGCAACGCAAATGACCCCCTTGGCGCTTGTCATCGCTTTGCCCATACGTGCTTACCGCCTGCTTCTCAGCCCATGGGTCGGCCATGGCTGTCGCTTTCAGCCCACCTGCTCGGCCTATGCCATGGCGGCCTTGGAAACCCACGGAGGCATGAAGGGCGGCTATTTAACCGTTCATCGCCTGTGCCGCTGCCACCCCTGGGGCGGCGAGGGCTATGACCCGGTTCCACCCAAAACCGACTAAAAGCGGTAACCGGTGTTGGGTGAGATGAACGATATCCACCCTTTATTTCTCAGCGCCCCCCAAAAGCACTAAATTCAAGAAGCGGCACAAGCAAAACGCCCAGAACATGCGCGAAGCTTCTTAACCCCTTTGCATGATTCACATTTGGCGCTTGGCAAGGATGCCGCCGAAACCGATCAATGAGGAAGGTGGTCTGCTTGCTTACCAATCGCCCTTCGTATCTGCCCGACCCAGAGCGGTTTGACCTCAAAGGCTTGTCACTTGGTCCAGACTAACGCGATAGCTAAGATTGTATGCAACTTTTGGCTGAGTGTTAACTCCCCGCACAGAGCTGCCCCTTAACTTCTCCTGCACGGGGGCGCCAAGCTCCCGCTTCGGCTAAGGGGATGCTTGATGCAAGAACCGCTCGATCAAACACCAAGCGGCGAGAAAACTGCTCTGGCAAAACGTGTTGGCCTATGGCTTCGACGGCCCGAACTTCTGGTTTTCTTGCCCGCACTTTCACTCGCCGCCTTTTGGGTGGGGGGCGAGGCGATCATGATGATGACAGCTCTGGGCATGCCATTGCTCTTTGCCTTTGCCGGAGCATTTCGCAGCACAGAGCCGAATGCGATGCCTCTGCCCGATTCGTTAACCGGGCTTGCCCTACGCCCCCAGATTACAAAACACTTAGACCGTACGCTGCGCGACGCAGAGGTGACTGGCAAGACAACCACATGTTTCGTCATCCAGTTTGACGATGCTGATGTGCTACTTGATCGGCATGGGCGTGCGGTCCAAACTGAGGTGCTGGCCCGTAGCGCCGAACGGCTGTGCTCCGCTTTGCGAGAGGGTGACACCGTCGCACGGCTGGAGGGTGGAGGTTTTGCGATTGCCCTCGCGCCAACTCGCAGGGTTGACCTTGAGGGCATGATCCAGGTGGCTGCGCGGCTTCAGGCGGCCCTGGCCCCGCCCATCAGCATCGACGCTGCTCGTCTTTATGTTACTGGCTCGGTCGGGCTCTGCCTTGGGCCAAAAGCGCCACTGCCAACGGGTGCGTCTTTGCTGGACGCCGCCCAGGTTGCCGCTGATGAAGCGTGCCGCAATGGGCCGAACGCAATCCGGGCCTATGCGCCCGGTATGGCCCGCAAACGCGCCGATCGAGATGCCATGCGCGGCGAACTCGAAATCGCATTGGATGAAGGCCATATCCGTCCCCATTTTCAACCACAAATTTGTACCGATACTGGCGCCATTTCGGGCTTTGAGGCTCTGGCCCGCTGGCATCACGCAGAGCGCGGCCTTATCCCCCCTGCAGAATTCTTGCCCACGATTGAAGAGGCTGGCCTGTCAGAGCGATTGGGTGAGGTAATGCTTTACCATGCTCTGGCCGCCTTGGTCCGTTGGGACAAGGCCGGGCTTAGTGTTCCGAATGTCGGAGTGAACTTTTCAGCAGCAGAACTGCGCAACCCGCGCTTGGCAGAGAAACTGAAATGGGAGCTTGACAGGTTTGACCTAGCCCCTAATCGGCTGTGCATCGAGATTTTGGAGACAGTGATTGCGGAAACCGACAATGATGTCATCGTTCATAACATCTCTGCCCTCGCAAAACTGGGCTGTGGGATTGATCTGGACGACTTTGGCACGGGCCATGCTTCCATCACCAATATCCGTCGCTTTGCCGTAAGACGCATCAAGATTGATCGCAGCTTTGTAACGAAGGTCGATGAAGATCGCGAACAACAAAAACTGGTCTCGGGTATACTGTCCTTGGCAGAACAGATGGGGCTGGAGACCTTGGCCGAAGGGGTGGAGACAAAGGGAGAGCACGCGATGCTCGCACAATTGGGCTGCGGGCATGTTCAGGGCTTTCTTTTTGCCCGCCCCATGCCGTTTGACGATACCGCGCAATGGATTATCAAACAGCAGGCCCACCGCAGCGCGCTGCCCAAAATTGGCAGCCGAGCGCGATGAGCCTGCCAAGGCCTTGGCAAAGCAAGTACCAGCCACAATTTGCAGCCTCTCCCCGAGGATCAGGCGCAGGATCGCAACGATAACTCGGATTTGCCACAGTAATCGGTCGGCAAACCCGCAAATCTGGGGAAAAGCCCTTGACCTTTCCTGCCCCCTATCGTTGAACCACCGCTGACCCTGAACAGGAACGGTGTTGGTCCCAGATGGACGATCAGAACAAAAATCTCATTCTAGCAACGGTACTCAGTTTCCTCGTGATTCTGGTTTGGTTTGTTTTCTTTCCACCAGAAGACGTGGCCCTGGACCCGAACGCCCCGGCGGCTGTCACCACAGCGACCCAAGCGCTTACCCCGCCAGCAGCAACCGTCTCAGGCAGTGATGCCGGGGCAGAGGCTGAGCAGGCGAATTCGCCCCGCGTCGCAATCGAAACGCCACGCGTAAAAGGCTCAATCTCGCTTCTTGGCGGGCGCCTTGATGACCTCTCGCTTAAGAGCTATCGGAAAACAATCGACCCAAAATCCGATATCGTGACGCTGCTCTCACCGGTTGGAAAGCCGCAGCCTTACTATGCACTCTATGGCTGGCTCCCTGCGGGCAACTTGACCCTTGAAGATGTGCCCGGCGCAAATACGCTCTGGTCGCAAATTGGGTACAACAGCCTGTCCACAGAGACGCCAATCACCCTGCAATGGGACAATGGCAAAGGCCTCGTGTTCGAACGGGTGATCTCAATTGATGATCGGTATTTGTTCAACATCGCCCAAAGCGTTGAAAACAAAGGCGACGCGCCGGTTAGCTTGGCGCCCTATGGCATCATTGCCCGCCACGGCCTTCCGCCTGATCTGGAGGGGTTCTACCTGAGCCACGAAGGTATTGTCTTGCGCGCCGATGGAGTTTTGGAAGAAGTTGATTACAAAGACGCCACCAAGCTGCCCTTGATCGATCGCGAAGCCGCGCCTGCCGAGGTGACGCAAGCCAACGAAAATGGCTGGATTGGCTTTACCAGCAAGTATTGGATGACCGCGCTGATCCCGGAACAGGGCAAGCCCTTCACCGCCGTGACCAAGTACGCCCCCGGTGCTGATATTTATCAAACCGAAACCCGCCAACCGCTGTTTACTGTTGCACCTGGCATGACTGCTTCCGCGACCTCACAGCTTTTTGCTGGAGCGAAGGAATGGGAAACGCTGCGCACCTACCAAAACGAAGGCGGCATCGGTGGTTTCATCGACGCGATTGATTGGGGATGGTTCTTCTTCTTCACCAAGCCAATCTTTGCCGTGTTGCATTGGCTTCACGCCCATATCGGCAACATGGGCCTTTCCATCATCGCGCTCACCTTCCTGCTCAAAGCGTTGGTGCTCCCACTGGCCTATAAATCCTATGTCTCCATGGCACGGATGAAAGAGTTGCAGCCGGAGATGGAGGCAATGAAGGAGCGTGCTGGAGACGATAAGCAAAAGCTCCAGAAAGAGATGATGGCGCTTTATAAGGAAAAGAAGGTCAATCCGGCGGCGGGTTGTTTGCCGATCCTGATCCAGATTCCGATCTTCTTCTCGTTGTACAAGGTGATCTTCGTCACTCTGGAACTGCGCCACGCGCCATTCTTTGGCTGGCTTACCGACCTTTCGGGCCCTGACAGCTCGTCAATCTTCAACCTCTTTGGTGCCCTGCCTTGGGCGTCGCCAGAGCCTGGAAGCATGCTTGCGTTGATCTTTATCGGCGTGTTGCCGTTGCTCCTCGGCATTTCGATGTGGATGCAGCAAAAGTTGAACCCAACGCCGACAGATGCAACGCAAGCCATGATCTTTGCATGGATGCCGTGGGTTTTTATGTTCATGCTCGGTAGTTTTGCAAGCGGCCTGGTCGTGTACTGGATCACCAACAACGTGATTACCTTTATCCAGCAATACACCATCATGCGCAGCCATGGGCATACGCCTGATATCTTTGGCAACATCAGAGCAAGTTTCAAACGCATATCTGCGCCTGAACCGCCTGACGCAAAGAAGCCAGGGAAAAAATGACAATTCGGCTTTCCCGAATTTGTCGCCACCCGATAAAGGCACACGGACGCGAAGACCTCGCGTCCGTTCTGCTTTCAGAGGGCACGTGCTTGCCCGGGGATCGTCGCTGGGCTGTTGCGCATGCGGCGGCCAAGCTGGTGCCCGGCTGGAACCCTTGCAGCAACTTTCACCGTGGGGCTAAGGCCCCGCAATTGATGGCAATAACTGCCGAGTCAGACGGTGATCGCGTGACGCTGCATCACCCAGACCGGCCCGACCTCAGCTTTCGTCCAGATGATCCCGCCGATCTTGCGTCCTTTCTTGATTGGATTACGCCCCTATCCCCGGCAGACCGCAGCCAACCAAGCCACATTGTCACTGCGGATCGCGGCATGACGGACAGTGATTTTCCATCGGTGTCGATCCTCACACGCGCCTCGCTTCATAGCCTTTCAGAACAGATGGGCACGCCTCTTTCAGCCGACCGTTTTCGCGGCAACCTTTGGCTTGAAGGCACTGAGCCGTTTGAGGAGTTCAGTTGGATCGGGTGCAATATCCGGATCGGTAAAGCAATTCTACAGATAAAAGAACGCATCACACGCTGCCGTGCCACCATGACCAACCCGGAAACCGGCATTGTCGATGCAGATACACTTGGCGCGTTGCAAACCGCCCATGGCCACAAAGATTTCGGTGTCTATGCCGTGGTGATACAAGGTGGCCTCATCGCCGTGCAAAATGAAGGATCAGTTTTGTGACCTCGCTTCCCTTCCCCCTCGCTGAAGAACCCGAATTCGCCGCACGCGAAGCAGGCCGCCTGCTCTTCGCGGGTCCTGTAGACTTCGTGAAAGGCGTTGTTGCCATGTCTGGCATGCCCCCTGCGGACCGGATAGAGGTCTGCTTTGCCGGACGGTCGAATGTCGGAAAATCAAGCCTGATCAATGCGTTGACCGGACGCAAAAGCCTTGCGAGAGCATCCAACACGCCAGGCCGCACACAAGAGATTAACTATTTTGCCCTAGGCGCCGAGCGTTACCTCGTGGACCTTCCGGGCTATGGCTATGCCGAGGCCCCGATTGCGATTGTGGCGAAGTGGCAAGCCCTACTGAAAAGCTATCTGTCAGGCCGGCAAACCCTGCGACGCGCCTTCGTTCTGATCGATGCGCGCCATGGGGTCAAAGTCGTGGACGAAGAGATAATGACACTCCTCGACCGCTCTGCCGTGACGTTTCAGGCGGTGCTGACCAAAGCGGACAAGATCAGTACGGCGGAGCTTGAGGTCAACATCGCGCAAACCCGCGCCGCCCTCTCAAAACACCCCGCTGCCTTTCCGGAGTTGATCGTCACCTCTTCGGAAAAAGGGCTTGGAATTGAAACCCTACGCGCGACGATTGCCACGCTGGAATAACCTTCGGTTTTCCAGCCAATGTAGTATTTTCTAAACGTGCTGCGCTCCGTTCACTTCGATCTCAGTGCCCGAAATATAACTTGCTTGTGGCGAGCACAGAAACCAGATCGCATCGGCCACTTCAGAAGGCTGCCCTAAGCGGCGCAGCGGCAGACTTGCCACGATCTTGTCAGTGCCAGGTGACAAGATCGCGGTTTCCACCTCTCCCGGCGCGATTGCATTGACGCGCACGCCCGAGGGCCCAAAATCATGCGCCATTTCACGGGTCAGCGCCGCCAGTGCTGCCTTTGATGTCGCATAGGCTGCCCCAGCAAATGGATGCACCCTTACCCCGGCAATCGAGGTCACATTCACAATTGAACCCTTTGCCGCCACCAATTCCTCCTGCAAACCGCGCGCGAGAATCACCGAGGCAAAGAAATTTACGTGAAAAACATGGCCCCATGTGCGCAGGTCAGTTTCCAGTGTGCTCAGGCGCTTGCCACTCTCGCCCTTTGGCGAGATTCCGGCGTTGTTGACAAGAGCATCCAAACGCCCATCCACTTTTTCGCGGATCGTCTCGATCGCAGCGATTGTCTTATTCGGGTCGGCCAGATCAATCTGAATATGATTCTCTTCTCCACCCGGCCAAGGGCAGCGCGGATCGAACGGTTGGCGAGAGCAAGTCAATACCCGCCAGCCTTCTGCCGAAAACCGCTTGACTGTTGCGTGGCCAATTCCGCGGCTTGCCCCCGTCAACACAAGCGTTTTTGGTTTTTCCATCTGCCCGCCCCTTATATCATCTTGTCTCACCCTATGCTTTTGCTGCATCGGCGCAAGCGCCACTCGTCGCCCTTGGCAGAGCCGAGCAAAGCCGTTACCAAAAGGCGACCCATAGGAAACCTATCCATGAAAAAACAACAGGCTCATATGCGCGATTCCATTGCCACCGCCCGTACCTTGAATGAGGCTTTGCCCTATTTGCAACGCTATTCCGGCGCGACTATCGTCGTCAAATTTGGCGGAAACGCCATGGGTGACGATG
>CALEMZ010000210.1 GCA_937910975.1 uncultured Pseudorhodobacter sp.
CATCTAATGCTTCCTGTTCTTTGTCAGGAGTAACCATCGCCAAAACACGTACTTGAACTGACAGAAATGATGAAGGCTGGCCATTACCAATATGATCTTGGTGGCACGCTCAGCGGCTTTGAATACCCGCTCGGGGTCGAAGCTGGGCTCTATGCCAAGCTGCCGGGAAATTTCTGGGATGCCACCAGCGCTACGATGGAAAATCGT
Organism: uncultured Pseudorhodobacter sp.; assembly: GCA_937910975.1. GTDB lineage: Bacteria > Pseudomonadota > Alphaproteobacteria > Rhodobacterales > Rhodobacteraceae > Pseudorhodobacter. Next base: position 208 of record CALEMZ010000210.1, read on the forward strand.
GGAACCTCGGAATATGGGGCCTGGTCTACGTCGTTTTCACAGGTGATGGCCTATAACACCGATGCTCTGCCCGCCAGTTTTGGAGAAAATGGCTGGGCCGATTTCTGGGATGTCGAGAAATACCCCGGCAAGCGGTCACTCAAAAGCGATCCGCGCAGCCTTGTGTTTGCGTTGATGGCCGATGGGGTCAAGCGCGAGGATCTGTACCCACTGGATTATGACCGGGCATTTCGCAAGCTCGATGAACTGAAACCGCATGTGCTGTTCTGGTGGAAAGCCGGTGACCAGCCGATCCAGGGCATTCTGAACAAAGAGGTGGTCGCAAGCTCGGCCTTCAACGGCCGGGTCTGGTCGCCGTCGCGCGACGGTAAACCAATCGCGATGAACTGGAATGAAAACCTGTTCCAGTTTGGCTGGAACATAGTGCTGAAGGATGCGCCGAACCAGCGCAATGCCGTGGCGCTGCTTCACTTCATGCAACGTGCCGACCGGCAAGCTGAACAGGCCAAGGCAACAGCCTATACTGGGGCCAATCTGGCTGCATTGAAAGAATTGTCAGAAGAGGCCGCACAGGCGCTTGCGGTTGCACATGTGGACCAATCGATCCCTTATGATGTCGTGTGGTGGGCCGACAACGTCAAGGAAGCATCAAAGCGCTGGAACGAGTGGATAGCGCAATAGCGGGCCTCCCGACGGGAACGCCGATATGCGGTCTGTGCAATTGGAGATAATCTAATGGGTCTTGCGGTTGGTCAAATTGAAATCGGCGTTCCCACTATTCTGACGCTTCGCGACCCCGGCGCGCCGGCGCCGGGTGAGGTTCGTATCCGCATCCGCACCGTTCCTATTGGCATCGCCGAAATCCGCGCCTTGTCTGGCGATCGGATCGCGCTGGCCGGGCAATCGGTTGACAAGGATCACCCCTTTATTTTTGGGTTTGCCGCCGTGGGCGTGGTCGATGCCTGCTCTGACGAGCAATTTCAGAGCGGCGACCGGGTCGTGATCACGCCGCTGGACGTCTGCGGAACATGCACCTACTGCCGGAATGAAGACGAAACCCAATGCATCACCCGGCGTCGGCTGGCTGGCATTGATGCCGACAGTCCGGGCATGATGCAGGATACTCTAGTGGTTCCGGCCCGCAGAGTACTGAACCTGCCGGACAGTATTTCCGACATACAGGGCTGCTATATCTCCGAGGTCGCAACCGCCGTGCATCTTTGCCGTCGCGCCGGTGTGGCAGAGGGTCAGAAAATTGCGGTTGTAGGCGCTGGTCGGCATGGGCAACTGGTGATTTCGGTCGCCAAGGCGATGGGCGCGGGTGAAATTCACGCGATAGATCCATCGCGGACCAGTCTGGCCGCAGCACAGAAGGCCGGGGCCAGTAAGACCGGCACCGATCTATCAACCCTGCACTTTGCCGATATAGCGTTTCATTGCAATTCGGATCTCAGAACCATCGGCACGTGCTGCGATCTTGTGGCACCGGGTGGCACGGTTGGCCTGCTAGGCACCCCGACCAAGGAATTCCCGGATGCCGGGATCGAACAGTTTTTAAGCCGCGTTGTTCAGCCCGAGTTACGGCTGGTCGCCTCTGCCAGCAAAGGCACGGCGAGCTTTCGGCATGCGATTGATCTGATGAGCAGTGGCAAACTGGTCATCGACACGGCCGATTCTCTGGAAATTCCGCCCGATCAGGCACCTGTCCAGTTCCGTCAAGTCGCCGCAGACTGGCCAAATGCGCAGCCGACTTTTGTGACATTTACAAAGGGTCGGCCATGAAAGCCC
>CALEMZ010000211.1 GCA_937910975.1 uncultured Pseudorhodobacter sp.
CGATGGCCAAATGGCTTGGGCGCCTCTGGTTCGCGCCAAACGGCCTTGTCGAATACGCCCGCAAAGGTCGCGCGCTTTCGGGTATCTATGTGCCTTACTGGACCTTCGACGCCGCCACCCGCTCTGCCTATTCTGGCCAGCGCGGCACCTATTACTATGAGACCCGCACGGTCACGGTTCAGGTGGATGGCAAATCCCAACAACGCCAGGAGCAGGTGCGCAAAACCCGCTGGCACTCTGTCTCAGGCCGCGTCGCCCGCGCCTTTGATGATGTTCTGGCGCTGGCCTCCCAAAGCCTGCCGCGCAGCTATACCGAAGGGCTGGAACCGTGGGATCTGGCCGCATTGCAGCCCTACCGCCCCGATTTTCTCGCAGGCTTTACCGCCGAGGGCTATACCGTCAGCCTCTCGGACGGCAACGAACGCGCGCATGAAATCATGGCGCAGGTCATCGAGCGCGATGTCGCCGGTGATATCGGCGGCGATGAACAGCGGATCAGCCGCGTCGACACCGATTACAGCGCCGAGACGTTCAAACACATTTTGCTACCCGTCTGGATGGCCGCCTATAAATACAACGGCCGCACCTTCCGCTTTGTCGTCAACGGCCAAACCGGCAAGGTGCAAGGCGAGCGCCCCTATTCCGCCTGGAAAATCGCCTTCGCCGTACTGGCCGCCGTGATTGTTATCGGCACCATCGCCTATTTCAACCAACAATAATCGAAGCAATCAAAGCGTCTTGCATTTTATCTGATCCTTAAATGCAAGACGCTCTAAGCACGCCCCGGTGACCTGCCAGAACCCTGGCCAGCAACCACCAAGCGGCGCGCTACAAAAGCAAACCGCTTCAAACCACGGTAAACTGCCCCATCATTCCGGCGTCTTCATGCTCCAGAATATGGCAATGGTACATATAGGGGTGCGTGGAGTCGGTATAATGCTCAAACCGGATCAGGATACGAACCACTTCGCCGGGATCGACAACAACCGTATCTTTCAGGCCAGCCTCATTCGCGGCGGGGGGGTGTCCGTCTCTGTCCAGTATTCGAAACTGCGTGTTGTGAATGTGGAAAGGGTGGGTCATCGGCCCTGCGTTCGCTATCTCCCAGATTTCTGTCTCCCCCAGTTTGACTACCTCGTCGATGTACTCCATGTCCATTGAATGGCCATTGATGGTGTAACCACCGCCCATACCCAGCATGCGCATCGGTCCCATTCCCGGCATCTCAAGCAAAAACTTGCGCGTGCGGCTGGCATCCTTTGGAGAAACATCCGCGAGGCTGGTAAGTGTTTCAGGCACTGCCTCCGAGGGTCGCAACGATGCGCCAGCCCTGAACTCAATCAGATCAAATTGCGGGTTTTGCTCCCCCGCCATCATCCCCATCCCCATAGATCCGCGGGTATTTGCGGCCACGCTTTGCAACAGCACCGTTTCATTCACGCCAAAATCAACTATGATTTCGGCCCTTTCTCCGGGTGCAAGGCGCAGATGAGACAGCGCAACAGGCGCAGCCAGCAACCCTCCATCGCTGGCGATCTGCACAAAGCTGCGCCCATCGGCGAAGGCCAGATTGTAGATACTGCCATTCGCCCCATTCAGCAGCCGGATACGCAATTTCCCGGTGGTAACATTGAAATGCGGCAGCACTGTTCCGTTAATCACAGGGATATTGCCGATCATACCGGCCATTTGGTCGTGCATCGACGCGTCATAGGGCATGGACCCGTCGCGCTTGAAGCGCCGATCCTGAAGCACCAGCGGAATATCATCCACCCCATAATCAGAAGGCAGGCTCAATCCGGCGCTCACCTCATCATCAATGATGATCATTCCGGCCAGCCCTGACCAAACCTGTGGGGCGGTTTGATGCATCTGGTGGGAATGATACCACATGGTCGATGCACCTTCGTGGATCATGAACTCCGGTGACCAGACCTCGCCGGGATTGATCGGCTGATGCGGCCCGCCATCGGCGCTCGCAGGTAGATTAAAGCCATGCCAATGCAATGTTGATACTTGGCCCAGATTATTAGTCACATGCATCCGAACCGTCTCACCCGATTGCATACGCAGGACCGGGCCCAGATAGCTTCCGTTAATTCCGCTGGTATCTGTTTCAAACCCCTTGAAAAATTCAGTCTTTCCATTTTGCAAACTCAGATCAA
>CALEMZ010000212.1 GCA_937910975.1 uncultured Pseudorhodobacter sp.
GCAGGTCTCGCCCTTGCCCGCGCCTTTGTGGCGCAAATAATTTAGGCCGTGGCTGCGTTGGTTTTGGCCGCCAATGTGCCTTTGGTCCAGCCCTGGATGACCTTGAGCGCAATCGCCGGCACAATCCCTATCGCAGCCGTCAGCACCGCCACCCCCAGCCAAACCCAAGCCCCGCCCAGTGAGAGCAGCAGCGCAGCATAGGCTGCGACCGGAAAGGTAAACGCCCCCCAAAGTGCGGAAAACCCGCTCTCGGTGACCCAACGGGCGGTCAGCAGAAGTACCAGCAATATGCCCGCCCCAATCAGCGCAAAGCCCACGGCCACGGGGCGCATATCCATCAATACGGCAACGCTTCCCAGCAGGCACGCTGGCGACAGATGAATGGCCAGAAGCGGACGCAGAGGTGCTGGCGGAATGCGCCGGATCAGTTGCACAAGGCTCAGACCCCAAAGCCCTGCCGTAATCAGCGCCGTGCCCCAAAAGATCACGCTGACCAAGGCGTCTAGCCCCAAGGGCGCGGCGCTCAGCCCCGCAATGATAAAGCCCACGAAATGCAGATGCCAAACCGGCGTTACCGCGCGCGCCTCCGCCGGCGCGCGGATCAGCGTCAGAATTATGAGAGCCGCAAGCCCGCCATGCACCGCCAGCCCCGCATAAAGCAACGCCTCTGCCGCGAGGCGGGAATAGGGCAACAGGGTTGCCGCCAATAGCCAAACACCCAGCGACATCGCCGCCAATCCTGTACGGCCTGGCAGAATGGCAAGGTCTTCCATCACGACCCCGCGGCGCAGGCGGACCTTTGCCAGATAGCCCAGCGTTGCAAACACCCAAAGCAGGCTGACAGCGCCAAGCACAATCTCGGCAATGGCCACCGGATAACCGACGGCCTCCGCCCCGCGCCGCAGCGCAAGCCCAAGGCCAAACAAGCCCATGATTACCGGAAACACGGCCGGCGGCATCCGTTGAAAGGCCCGCAGCTTGACCGGAGGGAATTGCGGGGGCGGAAATATCGGTGGGCGTTTCATATAGGCATCCTGAGTAGTGCTGGGCATGTTTACACCATGAAAAGCACTATCACATCGCGGCCCGATGTCACCTGTCCGTCGCAGCAAGGGCCACTTGTCCATGGCAATGGCGGTGCGCGGGGGCTCGATGCCCCCCAAGCCGCCTCTCCCTGCTACGGAAACGGCAGCACGAGGCAGGTCGCGCCCAAGGGCATTGCCTCGGCTCCAGTGCCCA
>CALEMZ010000213.1 GCA_937910975.1 uncultured Pseudorhodobacter sp.
TTTGCGGGTCCAACCCGGCCACCGCACGTAAAAGTGTGGTCTTGCCACAGCCCGACGGCCCCAGAAAACACACGAACTCCCCCTTTGCAATTTCCAGATTGATGTCCTTGAGTGCCAGAAAATCGCCAAAAGCCTTCCATAGACCTTTGATTTTCAAGTATTTTTCAGCAGAATTGGGCATAAATAACATCCGGAAGGGCAAAGCTGGGGCACCAATATCGATGCCCCAGTCAGGATCAGGCGGGCTTAGCCCTTGGGTTCGGACTTGGTGTCGTAGCGTTTTGTCCATTCTTCCAAGATCTTGGCGCGATTATTCGCGGCCCACTCAAAGTCATTGTCAATCATGGCGTCCGTAATGCCTTCCGGGAAATGCTCCACCGGCTTTGCAATGCCCGGAATGGCAACAACGGCATAGCCGACGTTGTACATCTCCATGGCCTTGTGTGTGACGGTCCAATCGACCAGCGTTTTGGCCGCCTCTTCATTAGCGGTGCCTGCGATAATCGCGGTGGCCTCCATATCCCAGCCAATACCCTCGCTCGGCACGATGATATCAATCGGCGCGCCTTCTGCCTTGGATTTGGCACCGCGGAAGGCGAATGACACGCCGATCACAGTCTCACCAGATCCGGCCATCCTGCAGGGTTTGGAACCGGAATGGGTATAGGCCGCTATATTGGCGTGCAGCCCGTCCATATAGGCCCAGCCTTCTTCCTCACCAAAAATTTGCAGCCATGACGAAACATCCAGGAAGCCCGTGCCCGAAGAGGCCGGGTTCGGCATCACCACATGGCCCGCATATTCAGGCTTTGTCAGATCCATCCAAGAGGTTGGCGCGGCAAGCCCCAGCTTTCCACCCTCAACCGTGTTGAAGCAGATCGAGGCGACCCAAGCGTCCATCCCAACCCAAGAGGGCGGGTTGTCGCTGTCGCGGAACTTCGGGTCCAGCTTGTCAAGACCAGCGGGGGCATAAGGCTCCAGCATACCTTCGGTTTTCAATACCAAAAGCGAGGTGGCGGCCAGGCCCCAAACAACATCGGCCTGCGGATTATTCTTTTCAGCCAATAACTTGGCCGTGATAACACCCGTGGAATCGCGCACCCAATTGATCTTGATATCCGGGTGATCCTGATTGAACGTCTCAGCGTAACGCGCAAGGTCTTCGGACTCAACGGCAGTGTAAACCGTCAGTTCGGTTTGGGCAAAAGCGGCAGAGGCAATAAGCGCCGAAACAGCGGCGCTGAGGCTTAGGATTGACGTGAGTTTCATAGTATATCCCCCTTTTGGGCTGCGGTGTAGGTGTCGGCTGGGCCTGATTGCAGCCAGTTGAATGGCTTCCAGCTCTCTAGCAATAGTTCCAGTGCAACAACCAAACGACATGCGCAGAATAGGTTTGGCCGCTCGGCAATTATAGATCAGTGTGAGAATCCTTTGGTTATTAGTAAAATCTAT
>CALEMZ010000214.1 GCA_937910975.1 uncultured Pseudorhodobacter sp.
CCTGTTTTACGCCGTGGCGGTCTTCCGCTGGGTCTGACGCAGGACAAAAGACGCCAGAGGGCGAGGATGCGACCCTCGCCCCCTGGCAAGAATGCGAAAACACGGACGTCTCAACATTCTGGGAGGAAGTTAATGAAAAATCGACAAATGACAACCGCCATGGCGCTTGCGCTGATGGCGCTCGGCATGCCGGCATTCGCCGACATGACCGCGGCCAAGGCATTCCTTGATACCGAAATCGGCGATCTGTCCACGCTGGACCGCGCCGGGCAGGAAGCCGAATTGCAATGGTTCATTGATGCGGCCAAGCCCTATGCAGGCATGGATATCAAGGTTGTGTCCGAAACCATCGGCACCCATGAATACGAATCCAAGGTGCTGGCTGCGGCTTTTACGGCCATCACCGGCATCAAGGTCACGCATGACCTGATCGGCGAAGGCGATGTGGTCGAAAAGCTGCAAACGCAAATGCAGACCGGCGAAAACATCTATGACGCCTATATCAACGATTCCGACCTGATCGGGACCCATTGGCGTTACAAGCAGGCGCGCAACCTGACCGACTGGATGGCGGGTGATGGCGCTGCAGTAACGAACCCGGGCCTGGATCTGGCAGATTTCATCGGGCTTGAGTTCACCACCGGGCCGGACGGCAAGCTTTACCAGCTTCCCGACCAGCAGTTCGCTAACCTTTACTGGTTCCGCCACGATTGGTTCAACGATCAGAAAACCAAAGACGATTTCAAGGCCAAGTATGGCTACGATCTTGGCGTTCCGGTGAACTGGTCGGCCTATGAGGACATCGCCGAGTTCTTTACCGGACGCGACATGTCTTATGCGGGCGGCCCGGAAACCGGAGTCTTTGGCAACATGGACTACGGCAAGAAAGACCCATCACTCGGCTGGCGCTACACCGATGCGTGGATGTCCATGGCTGGCATGGGCGACGTGGGCGAGCCCAACGGCCTGCCGGTCGACGAATGGGGTATTCGCGTGAACGAAGCGTCGCAGCCGGTTGGCTCTTGCGTGGCACGCGGCGGCTCGACCAATGACGCTGCGGCGGTTTATGCCGTGACCAAAGCGATCGAATGGCTGCAGAAGTACTCGCCGCCCGAAGCGCAAGGCATGACCTTTGGTGAGGCCGGCCCCGTTCCGGCTCAGGGCGCAATTGCCCAGCAGATGTTCTGGTACACGGCTTTCACCGCAGCCTCGGTCATCGAAGGCACCCCCGTGATGAACGAAGACGGCACGCCAAAATGGCGCATGGCCCCTTCGCCGCATGGCGCCTATTGGCAGGAAGGTCAGAAGATCGGCTATCAAGACGCCGGTTCATGGACCCTGATGGAGTCGACCCCGGTCGATCGTGCTCAGGCGGCTTGGCTTTATGCCCAGTTCGTCACCTCCAAGACGGTTGACGTGAAAAAATCCCACGTTGGCCTGACCTTCATCCGTGAATCCACGATTCAGGATGCTTCCTTCACCGAGCGCGCACCAAAGCTTGGCGGCCTGATCGAATTCTACCGTTCGCCCGCCCGCGTTCAGTGGTCGCCAACTGGCACCAACATCCCAGACTACCCGAAACTGGCACAGCTATGGTGGCAGAACATCGGCGACGCGATGTCAGGCGCCAAGACCCCTCAAGAGGCCCTAAACAGCCTCTGCGAGGAGCAGGAGAAAGTACTGATCCGTCTGGAGAAATCTGGCGCTCAGGGCGATCTTGGTCCGAAGATGAACGAAGAGCAGGACCCCCAGGTCTGGCTTGATGCCCCCGGCGCGCCGGTGGCCAAGCTGGACAATGAAAAGCCGCCGGGCGAAACCATCGCCTATGACGAGCTGATCAAATCCTGGAATAACTGATCTGAAATGATTCAAAGGGGCGGGGGCTTTTGCTCTCGCCCCTTCGTTTTTCTGGAACAATCTGCTTTCGGGTGCCAAAAACCGCTTGGAAATGCTGGCGAACGCGTTGGCCCATCTTGCGCCAATGGGGTGAACCCTGACAATTTGCCAAGACGCGCAGCCCAACACATTATAAAACATACTCCAAAAATGTCCCGCGCCGGGACGCCCCGCAGGAGGCTCTGAGATGACCCATATTCTTGCCATCGACCAAGGCACCACTTCGTCGCGTGCAATCGTTTTTGACGCGGGCCTGCGCGTGATCGCCGTGGCGCAGGAGGAATTCCCCCAGCACTATCCGGCCTCGGGCTGGGTAGAACATGATCCCACTGATCTGTGGTCGACTGTGGCAGGCACCGCCCGCGCCGCAATCGAAAAGGCCGGGATCGACGCGCGCGACATCGCGGCCATCGGCATCACCAACCAGCGTGAGACGACCCTGATCTGGGACCGCGCGACCGGCCAGCCGATCCACAATGCCATCGTTTGGCAAGACCGCCGCACTGCAAATATCTGCGAGGCCCTGACTGCTGCGGGTCACGCCCCAATGATCACCGCCCGGACGGGACTGCTGCTTGACCCCTATTTCTCGGCCACCAAGGTGAAATGGTTGCTCGATAACGTCGAAGGTGCCCGCGCCCGCGCAATGCGGGGCGAGCTTGCCTTCGGAACGGTGGATAGTTTTCTGATCTGGAAGCTGACCGGCGGGCGCACCCATGCCACCGACGCCACCAACGCCGCTCGCACCATGCTCTACGATATCCGCAAGGGCACTTGGGACGCCGAAATTTGCGGCCTGCTTGGCATCCCCATGGCCCTGCTGCCCGAGGTCCGCGATTGTGCCGCCGATTTCGGCACCACCCGCGCCGACCTGTTCGGGCGGGAAATCCCGATCCTTGGCGTTGCGGGCGACCAGCAGGCCGCGACCGTGGGACAGGCCTGTTTTCAGCCCGGCATGATGAAATCCACCTATGGCACCGGGTGCTTTGCCTTGCTGAACACGGGCGCGGACATGGTGCCATCAAAGAACCGATTGCTGACGACCATCGCCTATCAGCTGGACGGCAAGCCAACCTATGCGCTGGAAGGATCAATTTTCATTGCGGGCGCAGTGGTTCAATGGCTGCGCGACGGGTTGAAGATTATTCGTGAGGCCAGCGAAACCCAGCCCCTTGCCGAGGCCGCCGATCCCACGCAATCCGTGGTCCTTGTGCCTGCCTTCACTGGCCTTGGCGCGCCCTATTGGCGGCCCGACTGCCGTGGCGCGATCTATGGGCTGACCCGCAACTCCGGCCCAGCCGAACTGGCGCGGGCGGCGCTGGAAAGTGTCGGCTATCAGACCCGCGATCTTTTGGAAGCGATGCGCGCCGACTGGGGAACCGCCGCTGAGGGCGTGCTGCGGGTTGATGGCGGCATGGTCGCCAGCGATTGGGCGATGCAGTTTCTGGCCGATATCCTCGGCGCTCCGGTTGATCGGCCGGTGGTCACCGAAACCACGGCACTGGGGGCGGCCTATCTGGCCGGGCTACAGGCCGGTCTTTGCCCCTCCCCTGCGGAGTTTCAAAAGTCATGGGCGCTGGAGCGGCGGTTCACCCCCGCTATGGACCCCGCGTTGCGTGATGAAAAATACGCGCGCTGGGGCCGCGCAGTTGCCGCGACCATGAGCGTATGACCCCCTTTGGCATCCTTGCGCCCGGTCGCATCTTGTTTGGCCGCGCAGAGGCCGCAAAGGCCGCGGGCCTGATCCGCGCCTTTGGCCCGCGCGGGCTGGTTGTGCATGGTGCCAATGCCGCCCGCGCGGCATGGCTGCTTAATGATTTGGCCAAGGCGGGCTGCGAAGTAGCAACCCATGGCTGCGATGGCGAGCCAACGCTTGCCATGGTTGAAGCGGCGGTGGCCGAGGCGCGCAGGTTCTCACCGCAATGGGTGGTGGCCATCGGCGGTGGCGCCGCACTTGATCTTGGCAAGGCCGTCGCCGCGTTGATCCCCGCGCCCTCAGCTGTGATGAACCACCTTGAGGTGGTCGGCCTTGGCCTGCCACTGATCGCAGATCCCTTGCCCTTCATCGCCATTCCAACCACGGCCGGGACAGGGGCCGAAGCCACGAAGAACGCGGTGATCGGCCTGCCCGATCATGGCCGCAAGGTGAGCTTGCGTGATGATCGCATGCTGGCACGCCTCGCGATTATTGATCCGGCCCTGACAGACGGATCGCCGCGCGATGTGACCCTGGCCTCCGGCCTTGATGCCATAGCGCAGGTGATTGAGCCCTATGTCTCAATCCGCGCAAATCCTTTCTCCGATGCGCTTGCCCGCCCCGCTATCCCGCGCGGCCTCGCGGCCTTGAGGCGGCTCATGGAATCCGAAGACCGCGATGCGCGCGATGAAATGGCATGGGTTAGCCTTTGCGGCGGACTTGCTTTGGCCAACAGCGGCTTGGGCGCAGTTCATGGCCTTGCAGGCCCCATCGGAGGGGTGAGCCCTGCGGCACATGGCGCGGTTTGCGGCGCGTTGCTGGGTCCTGTGCTTGGCATGAACCGCAAGCGCGCCACCGGAAATGCTTTGATGCGCCTTGACGAGGTTTGCACGATGATCGGCGCGGCGCTTGGCTGTTCCGCCACCGATGCTCCGAACGCATTGGATCGCTGGGCCAGAAAGGCCGGATTGCCCGGCCTGACGCTTCAAGGCCTCGATCCCGCAGCCCACCAAGAGGTCGCGGCGGCAGCGATGGACGCGTCATCAATGAAAGGCAATCCGGTGCCGTTATCGCAGGCGGATTGTCAGCTCATCTTGTTGCAAGCTGCCGAATAATGAGAATGAGGGCGCAGGCAGTCTGCGTTGCCGCGTCAGCTTCACCCCCGCGGAACTGGCCCTTCGCAATATCCTAGCCGCGATCATTGCCAATTTCCGCCGAATGATGGCGCAGCACTTCCCACCGCAGCGCCATAGCGATATGATGCGCCAAAGCGGAGCATCGCTTTCGAGACAAAGCGCCATCATTCAGATGGCAAAATGATGGCGCGACACAGAATTCGCGCTGCAGTAGGGGCTGGATATGGCACGGGCAACGATCAAGATCATTCTCTTGGCTTCAGCGGCGACTTTTGGCTTATCTGGGTGTCAAATTTCGAATAACTCCTTTGAAAATAACGATAATCCAGATGCATCGGGGAGCGGCGTTGCAAGCGAAACCTCTGTTCGACTGGTGGACCGTGATGTCGAAGCCCCACAGGTTTTTCAGGTCACTGACGAAGCGCTCTGGGATGGTCGCCCCTCGCTTGGCGGCGTTTGGGTTGCATCGCCCGATGCAGTCGATCCGGAGCGCGTCATCTTGCGCAACCCGTCAAATGGCAAATTTGTGATCGGCGCATTGTTCCGGCGTGAGCGGATAAACCCAGGCCCAGTGCTGCAAATTTCATCCGATGCCGCGGCGGCTCTGGGCATTTTGGCGGGGCGACCCACCAAGATCAACGTGACCGCCTTGCGGCGCGAAGAGGTTCCGGTAACCACACCGGATGCGGCGCGCCCCATACTCGATGCCAATGAAGCGGTGAAAACCACTTCGCTTGACCCAGTTTCCACTGCCTCCGCCGCTTTGGACAAGATAGATGGTAATGCGTCCTCAAAACCTGTCATTATCAAACCTGCCCCAAAACCTGTCACCGCGAAACCTGTCGCAACGGGTGGCAAAAACCTTATTCGAATCGGCATATTCAGCGTCGAGGCCAATGCCAAACGCGCATATGAAACACTGTTCAAAGTGGGCATCCCTGCCAAGGTCAGTAAGGAAACAAGCCAGGGTAAAATCTTCTGGCATGTGACCGCAGGCCCAATTGATGCCAACTCACGCGCGGCCACCTTGTCCAAAGTAAAAAGCGCGGGCTTTGCAGACGCCTACTACGTCTCGCACTGATCTATCTGGAGGAGCCTTCATGCTGTTCAAACGTCTTTTGTGCCTTCTGGCCCTGCTGACTTTCTTTGGCCCGGCGCAGGCCTTTGAAACACGGGCAACCGCGGCTTGGGTCTATGACACGGCAACCCAAACGGTGTTGATGGATAAGAACGCCGATCAACCGCTGCCCCCGGCTTCTATGTCCAAGCTAATGACCTTGAACATGCTGTTTGAGGCGCTGCGCGATGGCCGTGTGACGATGGAAACAACCTTTACCGTCTCCACCCGGGCCAAAAACATGGGCGGCTCCACCATGTTCCTCAATGAGCGGGATCGCCCGACCACGCGCGATCTGATTCATGGCATCATCATCAACTCTGGCAATGATGCCTGTGTTGTGGTGGCCGAGGGGCTGGCAGGCACAGAAGAGGCTTTCTCCCGTCAGATGACCGAGCGCGGCAAAGCTCTGGGCATGACCAATTCCAACTTCACCAACTCCTCAGGCTGGCCCGATCCGAACCACCGCATGTCGATGCGCGACCTCGGCATTCTTGCCCGCCACCTGATCGAGGAATTCCCGGAATATTACGGAATCTTTTCGGAAACTGAGTTCAACTATGCGGATCGCGCTGCCGCCAATCGCCACAACCGCAACCCGCTGTTGAAGCTGGGCGGCGGGGCCGATGGCCTGAAAACCGGCCATACGGCCGAAGCTGGCTATGGCCTTGTAGGCTCTGCCAAACAAGGCGAACGCCGCGTGATCTTCGTGATCACCGGGCTCAGCTCTGAAAAAGAACGTGCTGAAGAAGCCGATCGCATGATGAACTGGGCCTTCCGCCAATTTGTCCTAAAAACCGTTATCAAAGCAGGTGAGCGCGTGGCCGAGGCCGAGGTCTGGCTGGGCCAAAGCCAAACCGTGGGGCTTATTGCTGCGGAAGATGTCTCCATGCTCGTTCCTGCACTGGTACAAGACGGGATTAAGGCCGAGATCAGCTATACCGGCCCGCTTAAAGCCCCCCTGGAGCAAGGGGCGGAGGTGGGCAGCCTTGTCATCTCCGTGCCGGGCCTGCCTGAACGCCGCGTGCCGCTGCTGACCGAAACCGCCGTCGCCCCGGCAGGATTCATGCAACGCATGCAAAAGGCCGCCGGTGTTTTGCAAAAGCGCTTTCTGGGCGAGCCAGGGTCGGAAAGCTAAGATGGCAGGCGAACCGGGGCTTTTCATCAGTTTTGAGGGCATCGACGGCTCGGGCAAAAGCACCCAGGCCCGGATGCTGGCAGAGGCGTTGCGCGGCCATGGCCACAGCGTTGTCCTGACACGTGAACCCGGCGGCAGCGCAGGGGCCGAAGACATCCGCCGTCTGGTGCTTGAAGGCGACCCCGACCGTTGGTCGCCCGAAACCGAGATCCTTCTGTTTACCGCCGCGCGCCGCGACCATCTGGAAAAAACCATCCTCCCAGCCCTTGCCCGCGGCGAGGTGGTGATTACCGATCGTTTTGCCGACAGCACGCGCATGTATCAAGGCATTCGCCGCAGCGAGAACGGGGCCGATCTGCGCGCCATGGTCGATGATCTGCACGCTCGCATGATCGGGGTGGAGCCTGATCTTACCATTCTCATCGACATTGACGCCGAAGTTGGCCATTCCCGCGCCGTCGCCCGCGCGGGTGCCGAACAGAGGTTTGAGGATATGGGCACCGCCTTGCAGGCCCGGATGCGCGCGGGCTTTCTGGAATTGGCGAAAGAGCAACCACGTTTTGCCGTAATCAATGGCGCGCGAGAACCCGCCACGGTTGCCGTCGATGTCCTTGCGACAGCACTTGATAAGCTGGCATGAGCCGTGCCCCCAAAACCGCGCTGGAAGACCGCCCGGAACCCGACCGGGTCACAGACGCCCCCCACCCACGCGAAACGCTGCACCTGTTTGGCCATGCTTCAGCGGAACACGCCTTCCTTGATGCCTACCGCTCCGGAAAGCTGCACCACGGCTGGATGATCACCGGCCCCCTGGGCCTTGGCAAAGCCACGCTCGCGTGGAAAATCGCACGTTTTTTGTTGGGCACGCCCGATGATATAGGCGGCATGTTTGCCCCGCCCCCACCCGAAACCCTTGATATTTCGGCGGATCATCCGCTGCGCCACCGTCTTCTTGCCCTGTCAGAGCCCCGGCTCTTCTTGCTGCGCCGCGCTTGGGATGATGATAAAAACAAGTTGAAATCCGTGATCACGGTGGACGAGGTCCGCAAGCTTAAAAGCTACTTCGCCCTCTCTGCCGCCGATGGCGGGCGCCGCGTGGCGATCATCGACGCGGTGGATGAAATGAACACCGCCGCCGCCAACGCGCTGCTGAAACTGCTGGAAGAACCACCGGCAAACGTCACGCTATTGCTGATCAGCCACCAGCCGTCACGGCTTTTGCCTACGATCCGCTCGCGCTGCCGTGAGTTGCGACTCTCGCCTTTGAAGCCAGAAGATATGGCCAGCGCCCTCGCCGAAACCGGCGATAGCCCCGAAGACCTTATACCCCTTGCCGCACTTTCTGGCGGCTCGGTCGGTGAGGCGATCCGC
>CALEMZ010000215.1 GCA_937910975.1 uncultured Pseudorhodobacter sp.
AGCAGCCAGTATATCTTGACCATTGCGTGCCCTTTCTACTGCGGCGTGGGGCGATATTCGCCGCCTCATCGCATTCGTATACAAATGATATATTTTTAAAATCTAAAATTTGTCAAGTCTGGATTGAGACACAAAGAGGTGCTAGACAAGAATATGACCGAGAGGGATGTTTTCCCTCGCCACGGTAGGTAAAGGGCGAACAAGATGGCGAAAACAGCGGACGAAGCAGCCAAACGCACACGCGGGATGAGTGCGGAAGAAGTCTACAAGACCCTCAAATCCCAGATCATCAGGATGGAACTTGCCCCCGGCACCGTCATCGACGACGTGGCGCTTGGCGCGCAGCTGGGCGTGTCGCGCCAACCGATCCGCGAGGCGATCATCCGGCTGGCGGGTGAGGGGTTGGTCGATTCGAACCGCAACCGCTCCAGCATCGTGGCCAGCTTTGACATCTCCTCTTTGCGGGATTTTCTGGAAAGCATCTCGCTGATGTACCGGCTGACTTCACGCCTGGCCGCGACCAACCGGCGGCCCGAGCATCTGGCTCGTATCAAGGACATCCTGCGCATCCATTCTGATGCGATTGACCGCGATGATGTGGATGGCGTCGTCGAGGCGAACCGGCAGTTCCATCTGGCGGTCGCAGAGGCCGCAGGCAACGGCATATACCTTACATGGGTGCGCAACCTTCTGGACCATGGCGAGCGGATCATGCGGCTTTACCTTCGCCAGTATGACAACCACGTTGTCGACAAAGCGATGGAGGGCCATCGGGGCATCGTCGACGCCATCGCGGCACAAGACCCAGCTGCCGCCGAGGCGGCCGGGGCGCTGGATGCCAAGATCATGGCCGAAGGGCTGACCAAATCATTCCTGCGTCCAGGCGGACAGGATTTCTCAGTAGCGCCTTCCTTTGCCTCGATTGGGCGCCTCACATGAGGACGGTTCTGGTCACAGGCGGTGGTGGCGGAATTGGCGCGGCGCTTTCGAGCGGGTTTGCGGCGGCCGGCGACCGGGTCATTGTGTTGGATCGCTTAGCAGCAGCGGCCGCGGCCGTGGCGAGCGCTTTACGAGCCAACGGAAATCAGGCCGAGTCTGTGGTCTGCGACCTGACCGATGAAGCGCAGGTGCTGGACATGTTGCAGGACCTAGGCGGTCGATTGGACGTGCTGATCAACAACGCTGGTATTGAGCAGCGGGCCGTTACTGGAACTGACAGCTATGGTGCCGACTGGCGGCGGCTAATGGCAGTCAATCTCGACAGCGCGGCCTTCCTAACACAAGCCGCCTTGCCCCTGCTGGAGGCCACCAAGGGCTGCGTCATCAATATTGCCTCGATCCAAGCCTATGCCGTGCTACACACCGCCAATACGGCCTATACCGTATCCAAAGCCGCCATCGCGCAGCTGACGAAAGCCATGGCGGTAGAGTATGCGCCCAAAGGTGTGCGAGTTAACGCCATCGCCCCCGGCGTGGTGGAGACGCCGATGATCCGCCAAGCGGGCATGGACCCCGCTCGCTTCCAGCTGTTCCTCGACCGCATCCCGATGCAGCGCTTTGCCAAGCCTGAGGAGATCGTCGGCCCAGCACAGTTCCTCGCCTCTTCAGCCGCCGCCTATGTGACCGGAGTAATCCTGCCGGTCGATGGCGGCTTTCTCGCGATGTAGCGGATGGAAGGCTTCGCACCAGATTTTTTCGCCGGTCGACGTTTTGTAGTGACCGGAGCCGCAAGCGGGATCGGCTTGGCAATCGCTCAGGGTATGGCGCGCTATGGCGCTGCGGTGGACATGGTGGACCGCGACGTTGAGCGGTTGCACGACGTTATTGGTAAGATCAAGTCCGCAGGAGGCGCTGCCAGCCCCCTGCCTTGCGATCTGGGCAATTTCGACGACCTGGCCCGGCTGACGGCGCATCTGCAAGACTGCGGCCCCCTCGACGGCCTGATCAATAACGCAGGGATCTTTATCCGCAGCGACCCCAGCCAACCCGACACTGATGCCTGGCGCCGCACAATGGCTATCAATCTGGATGCCATCAACACACTGTCTGTTGCCTGCTCCAAGTCGATGACCCGGGGCGGTGCCATCGTGAATCTAACTTCGACCAGCGCACTGCGCGCTTCCGCCGGAACCTCTGCCTATGCAGCGTCAAAAGCGGGGGTGATCGGCCTGACTCAAGCTTTGGCGGTAGACTTGGCTCCCCGCGGTATCCGGGTCAACGCCGTTGCGCCGGGTGAAGTGGCAACCCGCATGGGGACCCACTCGCCGGAGGTTCTCGGCGCCCTCGTCCAGCGCATCCCCCTAGGGCGGCAGGCCGAACCCTCTGAAGTCGCCTCGGTGGTGTTGTTCCTCGCCAGCCCCTTAGCCTCTTACGTCACAGGCGCCACGTGGTTGGTCGATGGTGGGTTCCGTGTCGGATGAGCCCGCGTAGGACAACGTGTGATGAGCCTTCTGGCAAACGCCAAACTGCAACTTTCAAGACTAAGAATGGCAGGTCTTGTCCGTCGTCGTTGATTTCGCTCAACGACTGCTTAGCCGGACCCCGCGATCTTGAGTTCTCCAGTCGGGAACGTCAGTTTTCCGCCCCTTGCTCATCTCGGCCCGCCAACGAAATGTTCGGCCCTAACCGGCCTTTTGACCGAGAAGCGATGCTTCGACGCAGCTTCCCTAAAGCAGTCATTCGTGGGCGGAGCAGCATTGTTGCGTGCTAGAGATCACGGGCCCCGTGATCGCGGTGCGATCCTTCAAGATTAGGAATGCAGTTCGAACTGCTTGTGGGGTTGGTCGTCGCAGTTGGCGAACAAATTCGCCCAATCAGGGATGACATTGCAATCCGCCGGCACTGCG
>CALEMZ010000216.1 GCA_937910975.1 uncultured Pseudorhodobacter sp.
GGGCGACATTGAGGAAGGCGATTATCTGGTGTTTCACGGCATGGGCGCCTATTCCACTGTAACCAACACGCGGTTCAACGGGTTTGGTGAACTGGGTCTGGAGACCGTGCTTAGCCTGCATTCCTGAAGCCCTTGCATTCTTTGATCAGATTGCATCGCCCCCCGGCTGGACAAACCCAGCCGGGGGGTTACTCTTTGTGAAAAATAAGTGAGGTGGAAGATGCAGAAATTTGGCAAGGCGCAGGGTGCGGTCCGGATTGAGGATGTGCGATTTCTGACCGGCACAGGGCAGTATGTGGATGATATTACGCCAAAAAATGCGCTTTATGCCGTATTTCTGCGCTCTTTCGTGGCCCATGCGGTGTTGGATGCGCTGGATGTGACCGAGGCGGAGGCGATGCCCGGTGTTCGGTTGATCCTGACCGCGGAGCGGCTGGAAGCTGCGGGCGTTATTTTGGGCATGGAAGGCGCGGCGGTGCCTAATCGTAATGGTACGCTCGGCGCTGAGCCGGAGCGGCCTGTGCTGGCGCGAGGGCGTCTGCGCTATGTTGGCGAAGCGATTGCGATGATCGTGGCCGATAGTCTGGAGGCTGCGCGGGATGCGGCGGAACTGATCGCGCTGGAATATAGCGATGAGGACGTAAAGTTGAACCTCGCACCTGGTGGACCGATGGTGCACCCGGAGGCCCCGGACAACCAGGCTTATAATTGGGGCATGGGCGATGAAGCTGCTGTGGAAGCGGCCCTTGCGGGTTCGGCACATCGTGTGGCGTTTGAGGTGGTGCATAACCGCGTGATTGTGAATTCAATAGAGCCGCGCGCCGGCTTTGCCGAATGGGACGGCGGGCGGTTGCATCTTTGCGTGAACGGGCAGGGCGTCTGGGTGCAAAAGGATGAGATCGCGCGGATGCTGCGACTCGACCCATCGGATGTGCGGGTGACAAACCCCGATGTCGGCGGTGGTTTTGGCATGAAGGGGATGACCTACCCGGAGTATACTTGCCTCGCGGCAGCGGCCCGGATGCTGGACCGCCCGGTGCGCTGGCTGTCGGAGCGCACGGAGGCGATGCTGTCGGACAATGGCGCGCGCGATCTGGTGGTGCAGACGGAACTGGGTTTTGACGCTGAGCACCGGATCACGGCATATCGCGCCGATGTCACCTCCAACATGGGGGCCTATAATTCGCAGTTTGGCCAAAAGATCCAGTCGGAGTTGTTTTCCAAGGTGTTGACGGGTTGTTATGATATTCAGACGGCTTTGCTGACGGCGCGGGGAATTTACACCCATACAACGCCCATGGATGCTTACCGTGGCGCCGGGCGGCCTGAAGCCATTATGACGATTGAGCGGGCGATGGACAATGCTGCGCGCGTGTTGCGGCTTGACCCGTTTGCGTTGCGGGAACGCAATTTCATTCGGAAGTTCCCCTATGAAATGGTCAATGGGCTGACGATTGACGTAGGTGATTTCGGACGCGTTTTGAATAGGTTGCGTGATGAAGCTGATGTGTTTTGTTACGCAGCGAGGGCGGAAGCTTCGGCGCGCGCGGGGCTGCTTCGGGGGATGGGACTTGCGACTTATATCGAGTCGATCCTTGGCAGCAAGGAAGAGACCGGGCATGTGGTTTATGGGCCGGACGGGCTTGTGACGCTGTTTGTCGGCACACAATCCAACGGGCAGGGGCATGAGACGGTGTTCACCCGGATGCTGGCTGAGCAGACCGGGATTGACCCCAGCCTGATCCGCATTGTGCAAGGCGATAGCGACCGGATTGCCAAGGGTGGCGGGACAGGCGGTTCCCGGTCCGTCACGGTGCAGGGGACGGCGATCAGGGCGGTTGTCGGTGCGATGATCCCGGCCTTTGCGGAGTTTCTGGAAGCTGAGATGGGGGCTGGTGTGGCCTTTGACGACGGGCGCTTTGGTGCGCCGGGGTCCAATTTGCGGCTAACGATGGTAGAGGCCGCAGAGCGGGCGCGCGCGGCGGGGCGTGAGGATTTGCTGTCGCACAGCCAGACCATCACCTTGCAGGCGGGCTCTTTCCCCAATGGTGCGCATCTGGCCGAGGTAGAGGTGGACCCGGAGACGGGCCATGTACGGCTGGATCGCTATGTGGTGGTGGATGATTTTGGCAACATGATCAACCCGGCCCTGGTGGAGGGGCAGGTACATGGCGGCGTGGCGCAGGGCTTTGGCCAGGCGGTGATGGAAAACGCGGTGTTTGACGATTACGGCCAACTTCTCACGGCAAGTTTTATGGACTATGCGATGCCGCGTGCGCAGGATTTACCGATGATCCAGTTTGCCACCGAGCCTGTGCCATCAACTACGAACCCGCTGGGGATGAAGGGGTGCGGCGAGGCGGGTACGGTCGGATCACTGGGCGCGATTGCCAATGCCGTGGCCGATGCGCTGGCGCAGCACGGAGTGACGCGCGTTGACATGCCATTTACCCCGATGCGTGTATGGTCGTGGCTAAGGCATGCGGCAGCTAACCGGGGGGCCAGTGACATTCTTTAACCGTCTACGATCATGGTTCCGGCACGCGCCCCCCGTTGTTACGGATGGGGTTGGCGATGGGCAAGGCCATGTACACCGCGGGGTGGTGGATCATATCATCATCATGGATGGTACACTTTCCTCTCTGGAGCCGGGATATGAAAGCAATGCGGGGCTGGTATTCAAGCTGTTGTGCGAAGCGAGGCCGAGTATCCAGCGCAGGCTTTATTATGAGCCAGGCGTACAATGGGTGAACTGGTGGAAAATCGCGGATGTGGCGCAAGGGCGCGGGATAAATCAACAAATCCAGCGGGCTTACGGGTTTTTGGCCAGCCATTATCAGCCGGGCGATCGTATCTTTCTGCTCGGCTATTCACGCGGGGCTTATGCGGTGCGCTCACTTGCCGGGGTGATTGATCAGGTTGGCTTACTTCGGCAGGACCACGCGACGGAGCGGAATGTACAACTCGCCTACCGGCACTACCAACTGGACCCAGAGGGCCATGCGGCAAAGGCCTTT
>CALEMZ010000217.1 GCA_937910975.1 uncultured Pseudorhodobacter sp.
GCCGCGGCAATCGACGCGCTGCCGACCGCGGCTGTTGAACCGACCGCCGTCGCAATCGCCACCGAGATTGATCGGCTTGAGGCGCTGCTGGCCGCGCTCCAGTGCCGCCTCGCCCAGGCCCCCATTCCCTCACAAACCGACAAGGAGACACCCCATGCCCTATCCTGAGAACATTCCTAGCATCAACGACATGCTGAACCTGCCCACAGGCGAGTTGGCCCAGCTGCCGGTGGAACTGCTGGCCGCCCTGCAAGGCGATGCTGCGGCCCCAGTGGCCGGTGGAACGCCTCAAGCGTGAATCCGAGCGTCTCTGGGAAATCCATGTCGAAAAGCATGGGCCACCAGTCATCCGGCTCGACAGCGCCGCACCAGTGCCGGATGAAATGCCCACCTTCACGCTCGGCGCGCTCCTGGATGACACGAGCCCGATGCCGGCAGACATCATTGCGCCACGCGTGCTGACGCCGGGTGGGTTGTTGGTGCTGGGTGGCGCACCCAAGGTGGGCAAGAGTGACCTGCTGATCTCTTGGCTGGTGCACATGGCCGCCGGCCAGCCCTTCCTCGGCTTCACGCCACCGCGCCCGCTGCGGATCTTCTATCTACAGGCGGAGATCCAGTATCACTATCTGCGCGAGCGTATGCAGCAGATCAGCCTGCCGCCGCGTCTCTTGGCGGCTGCCCGAGACAATCTGGTGGCCACGCCCAAGCTGAAAATGCTGCTCGATACCGAGGGCAGTGTCCATGTGGCCCAGGCCATCCGGCGCGCGTTTCCGGGCGAGCCAGTGGACATCATCTGCATCGACCCGATCAGGAACCTCTTCGACGGTGGCCCCGATGGCGGCGGCGAGAATGACAACACCGCAATGATGTTTTTTCTCAAGGACCGCGTTGAAGTCCTGCGTGATCACATCAACCCCGATTGCGGGGTGGTCCTGGTTCATCACACTAAGAAGCTCAGCAAGCAGCAGGTCAAGGACGACCCATTTCTGGCGCTCTCGGGTGCGAGCGCGCTGCGCGGCTTCTACACATCGGGGCTGATCCTACACCGCCCGGACGAGGAGAGCCCCCAGCGTAAGCTGGAAATCGAGCTGCGCAATGGCCCCGCACTGGACCCCAAGCACATCGACAAGGTCAAGGGCGAATGGGTCGAGATCAACCCCATGAACGAGCGGCTGGTCCGTCAGGAGGTCGGGGCGAAGCACGATGCCGAACGTGATCGCAAAGGCGATGTCATCTGCGGCCTTTTGCACGAGGAAGCCCTTCAGGGTCGGATGTACACCATGACCTTGTTTGCCGAGACGTTCGAGAACACCGCAGGCTTGGGCGGGCAATCGATCATCCGCGAACGGCTGAACGTGCTGACCACGAAAGGCTACGTGAAGTTCGTCCGCGGGGCCGCCGCGACGGCGCTGGAGCTCGCCACCGAACGCAGCAAGTACGGCTATCTTTGCGTCGAGGCCATGCGTCTTGCGACAATTCGGAAGCATGTCGATCTCGATACCGGGGAGATCACATCTGAGCTGATTGATGTGCTCCCCAGCCATTACAAATGCCCCCAGACCGGCGCTGTTCTGCCCGTCGAAAACCCGTCTGTTTGGGTCTATCGCGACACGGAGGAGGCACGGTGAAACACGCTATTCTGCCTTCCAAAATCTGGGGTTCATGTTCCGCAATCTGGCCAGATTTTGCAAAATCTGCCTCCCGTGCAAAATCTGGAATCTGGCTTTTCATATTATTTTTCAGTGGGTTGGTCGACCTTTATCAGATTTTGGAGAGGGGGTTGCGAAATCTGCTCCGAAATCTGGAAATTACCAATGAAATCAGTGGCCTGTGCCAGATTTCAGATTTCAGAAAAATCCCCCCTAAAGGGGTAGGTGACCTCCCCGCTGTAGGCGGGGGAGGCCACCACCTACCCCTGGGCAATCTTCTCGGGCCAAAGTTCCGGCCCGCGAACAATCCGACGACGGCGGCCGGTACCGCCAAGCATCAACCGCCGTCGTCTTCCACCCCAAGCAGCCAACCAGAAGAGGAGACCACCCATGGCTGATACGACTCTGTCCGGCATCGACGCCGGCGCAACCCCGAAAACGCCACCGCCTGAGCGCGGCCGGACAATCCTAGCCCTCGACCTCGGTACGACCACAGGCTGGGCTCTGCGCGGCTTTGACGGCCTGATCACCAGCGGCGCGGCCAGCTTCAAACCGGGCCGATATGACGGTGGTGGCATGCGCTATTTGCGGTTCACCAATTGGCTGACCGAGATTGATCGGTTGTCCGGGCCGATCGAGGCGATCTATTTTGAAGAAGTCCGTCGGCACGCTGGGACAGACGCGGCCCACGTCTTTGGCGGTCTGCTGGCTGTTCTCACCAGCTGGGCCGAGTTGCGCGGCGTGCCTTACCAAGGCGTGCCTGTTGGCACGATCAAGCGTCACGCCACCGGCCACGGCAATGCACCAAAGCAGGCGATGATCGATGCGGCCCGCCAGCGCGGCTTCAGTCCCGCCGACGACAACGAGGC
>CALEMZ010000218.1 GCA_937910975.1 uncultured Pseudorhodobacter sp.
GAAAATGGCCGCGTAAGTTCTACGAATGCACCCCGTTAAAAATGGGGGGATTACCCATCTATTGGTGCATCCGTGCCCTCCATTGGTCAGTTTTTGCTTTACAATCACGCGTCTAGGTTGCAAATTTTTTGGTAGTTGTAGTAAAATCCAAGGAATGCCCGAGGGTGGGTTGCCACAGTGAAGCGACACATCAATTTAGCAATGAAGATGATGATCAGGGGTGTTGCGTTTGCGTTGAGCCTTACCGGGCCGGGTGCCGCTGTGGCACAGCCCAAGGTGACCGGCCAGATCGAATGGGGCGCGTGGATCGATGATGACGGCTGCATGCATTGGTGGGCGGATGGTGGCCTTGAAGGCTATATGGTTCCGCGCCGCAACCCGAAAACCGGCAAGCCGGTCTGCCAGAAAAAGAACACCTGTCTGGTGGAAAATACCGACACTTTGTTCGCTACAGGCAGCGCCAAGCTGACCGCGAGCGGTCGTTCACGGATTGAGAAATTCTTCCAAAGCACCGATGCCTTCGGCTTCGCCATTTATGGCCATACCGACAGCCGCGCTTCACATGCCTTTAACCAACGTCTGTCAGGGCGCCGCGCCGCCTCGGTAGGTGCCGTTGCCAGCTCTGTCGGTGCAGTGGTTGAGCGGCAAATAGGGTTTGGTGAAACCCAGCCGATCGCTTCGAATTCATCTGCCGCGGGTATGCAGAAGAACCGTCGTGTCGAAGTCATTTGCTATAGGTGGTAACAGATATGAAACATCGTGCAATTTCCGTTATTGCTATGTTGGCCGCCTTCGCGCTGGCTGGCTGTGGCGATGGCCTGGCGCCTTATGGCGGCGATCCGAACACCGTTATCGCGACCGGTGTCGATAAGCGCCGCGATCTAGGTGTTCTGAAGAATGGCCGTGCAGCTATCGCCTATGATCCGGATGGCTGTCAGAACTGGATTATCGACGATGGTGTCGAAGGCTATTCCAGTCCGCGCTTTGATCCGGTGTCGGGTCTGCCGATCTGCAATGATGCCTACCCGCCGGGAACAGTGATCCGGGACTATCAGTCGAATACCGAAGGTGTCAGAGACCGTGTTCCCGGACCGGGCCGTAAAACCGTCGTTGTTCGCCAGTGACGGAAGATCAGAAATTCAAAAAAGGCCGCAGCGCAAGCTGCGGCCTTTTTTTGTGCAATTCCGCTTGGCTGCCATGACGTTGGCACAAAATTGCGTCAGCCTGGCACCATCCCGAAATTGCGGCTTGCCAGATGCTTTGACAACTCGCAAACTTACCTAACACTAGCAACAGAAAGGGAGATATCCTTGGGCATCAGCGCGCTGACCCCCCCGACCGCACCGGAAGACATTATTGAAACACTTCTGGAATTCCCCGATAATCGTCTGTTGATTGACTTATGCGGAGAGTTTGACCGCAATCTCGCGCAGATAGAGCATCAGACTGGTGTGCATATATTGCGAAGGGGGAATCGGCTGGCTGTGATCGGGGATAAGGCGTCGCGCGAATTGGCCTCGGCCGTGCTGACAGCGATTTATGCCAGGCTTGAGGCTGGGCGCGGCGTAGAGGCTGGCGATATCGACGGCGCGATCCGCTTGGGTCGCCCAATGCCCGATCGCGAACTTGCCGGGACTGAACAGATTGAGATGTTCTCGGGCGAACGCTATGAGCTGCGCACCCGCAAGAAGCCGGTGCACCCCCGGACCGAGGCGCAAAAGGCCTATGTCGGCAATCTTTTTGATAATGAACTTGGCTTTGGTATCGGCCCGGCGGGCACTGGCAAAACCTATTTGGCGGTCGCCGTTGGCGTCACGATGTTTCTGGCGGGTGCGGTGGATAAAATTATCCTCAGCCGCCCGGCGGTGGAGGCAGGTGAACGGCTTGGCTTTCTGCCCGGCGACATGAGGGACAAGATCGACCCCTATATGCAGCCGCTTTATGACGCACTCAATGATTTCTTGCCGCAAAAGCAGCTCGCCAAGCTGATGGAAGACAAGCGCATCGAAATTGCCCCTTTGGCTTTCATGCGGGGCCGCACGCTGTCCAATGCTTTTGTGCTGCTTGATGAGGCGCAAAATGCCACGACCATGCAGATGAAGATGTTTCTCACCCGTATGGGCGAGGGCAGCCGCATGGTGATCACAGGCGACCGCACGCAGGTGGATCTGCCGCGCGGCACTGCCAGTGGCCTGGCCGATGCCGAACGCATCCTCAGCGGGGTGAATGGTGTCAGCTTCAACTACTTCACCTCCAAAGATGTCGTGCGACACCCGCTTGTCGCCCGCATCATCGAGGCGTATGAGGCGCATGATGGAGCCTCTGGTTGACACAGTTATTGAAGACCTAAGGTGGGAGGGTTTTGGCCTGCCCGCCTTGGCCACCCGCGCCTGCTCGGCAGCACTCAGCTATCTGAGCTTGCCGGCGGAGGGGTTTACCCTGTGCCTGATGGGCTGCGATGACGCCCATATAGCCACACTCAACACCGAATTTCGCGGCAAGCCCACGCCCACCAATGTGCTGTCATGGCCCTCAGAGGAGCGCAGCGCGGAATTCGCAGGTGAGGTGCCAGAGCCGCCGGAGGCGGGGCCAGCGGATGACCCCGAAAGCCTAGGTGACATCGCGATAGCTTGGGAAACCTGCGCTGCTGAGGCGGAAGCGGCGGGCAAGCCTATGGCCGATCATGTGACCCATTTGGTCATTCACGGGTTGTTGCATCTTCTTGGCTACGATCACATTGACGACATAGATGCCACATTGATGGAACGCACTGAGGCAGGGATACTTGAAACATTGGGGCATTCGGACCCATATAAGTAATCCGTCCCTGACATTAGGGGCGATATTTTCGGAAAAGGACAGATGGGTAGTACGAATAATGGGTCGGTTGCGGCACTGGAAATGCCTGGCGCAACAGACCAAGACGATGCCGAACCTCCGCCTAGGAGCTTTTTTGGCCGGATCATTGACGCGCT
>CALEMZ010000219.1 GCA_937910975.1 uncultured Pseudorhodobacter sp.
CCCTTTCGCTACTTCAAGACGTCCCCCGAGTATCCGTGATTAGCAAGTGCATTTTGGAGTCCATAAACGATCAGCTTTTGCGAGTGCGTTTGCGGTTTCAAGGAGCTTTCGCATGATTGCAATGATGGCGACTTTTGCTGGTTTACCGGCAGCACGCTGCTGGTTGTATTTGGGTTTGAGGTCGGGGTTGAAACGCATGGCAGACAAGGCTGGCATATAGAGAGCGTCACGCAATATTTTGCGGCCGCCACCGATAGCAGACTTGCCTTTCCAGGCGCCAGATTCCCGATTGTAGGGTGCCAAACCTGCAAGGCTTCCCGCCTGTTTTCGATCAAGTTCACCCAGCTCAGGCAGAAAGGTGATGATCAGAGCAGCCGAGATTGGAGCAATACCCGGTATGGAACATAGAATGTCGTGTTTGCGTGCTGCGGATGCATCGTCCGAAATCTGCTTCGCGATTTCTCTGTCTAACTCCGCGATCTGTCGCTCAGCCAAAGCCAGACGCGTTTTGATTTGGCGCTTGAGCACCGGACTGGACTGCATCTGGCTGCGATTTCTCAGGCGTGTTCTTTCCTTTACCAAACCTAGGCGCGCGACCTGTAAGTCTTTGAGTACAAGTTGATTGTAGGAGATCGGCTGGTCCGGCTCCAGTTCAAGTGCCTTCCCCATGTGCGCTAAGTTTTTTGCATCAACGGTATCGGTCTTTGCATGCTTTCCGCAGGCTTCAGCGAACCGGCGCACTTTGAAAGGATTTACCTTCACCAAAGGGAACTTTCCCGACAGGGCCTGTTCAAAAGCACGATGATATGGCCCCGTCGGCTCAAACATGATCCGAGCTATAGGCACCGCGCGCAACCACTTGATCAGCACTCGAAACCGCTTTGGGGTGTTCTCGAAGCGACGTACTACCTCATCCTCCAAGCGAAACGCATCAAGGTGGGTTTTGGAAATGTCGATTCCAATTGAATATAAGATCATCTTCTCCGTGTCCTATTCTTGTCATGCGTGCCAACCCGCACGCGTATCCGTTCAGGCCCATGGTGAAGACGACGGTTGATCAAACTCGGGAACGGTCCATCTGACCCAGATCATCTCGATCCAACCGTCGCCACTGCCGGCCAAGAACAAGCTGACAGGCAGTGGCTTCTGATACCCCAGAAGCCGCATTCTTCATAAGACAAGATCATCCGCCTAGCGGTGATGATGTATGTCCGGTTTCCACTTTCACTCCGCTATGTTGCCTAAAGTTAACCATTATTATTGCTTCGCGTTCTAGTAACGTGATCTGACAAATACGGACAGCATGCTAATGCGTGATAACCCCGCCGGCGTCACGCGCCCGGGCGCTGACCGTTCTGCCATGCGAGGAACATCAGGACATTCCACAACGGCAGGCCCCAGTTGAACCGTGCCGATTGGTGCTCGGCCCATGTCTGGCGCACCAGCGCGGCGTTCAGGAAGCTGCCCTCTTTCAACCGGGTGGGGTCCAGCAGATCTTCGGCCCATTCCCGCAGCGGCCCGCGCAGCCACAGGCCCACCGGCACTTCAAAGCCCATTTTGGGCCGCTCGATCAGATCTGCCGGAACATAACGGTATAACACCTGCCGCAGCGCCCATTTTAATTTGCCGTCACGCAGCTTCATCGACATCGGCAATCGCCCGGCAAACTCCACAACCCGGTGATCAAGCAGCGGCGCCCGCGTTTCCAGCGAGACATGCATCGCGGCCCGGTCAACCTTGGCCAGAATGTCGTCGGGCAGATAGGTCAGCACATCAAGCAACATCATCCGCTCGGCATCGCTTTCGCCCGCCCGTGGCGGTGCAAGCGTGCCCAGCAGGCTTGGCGGTTCGATGCCCCCCACGACAATGCTCTCCGGGTCGCGCCAGCGCGAGACCAGCTTGCGGTGCAAATGATCCAGCGATGTGCTCGAGGCGTAATCGGCCATCCGGTGCATCCACTGACCATTCGGCTCTTTTCCCGCAGGAACCTTTCGCAGTGGCGCAAGGGCTGCATCCCACAGACTGGCCGGTATCGCCGACACAAGGCCCGCCGCCGCCGTCCGCAGTGGCCCCGGCACCCCCGCAAGGCGCTTGGTCAGGGCTGCGCCCTGACGGTAGCGGTCATATCCGCAAAACAGCTCGTCTCCGCCATCGCCCGACAAAGCCACCGTCACGCTTTCGCGTGCCAGCTTTGAGACAAGATATGTCGGGATTTGCGACGAATCGGCAAAGGGCTCGTCATAGATCGCGGGCAACATCGGCACCACGTCACGCAACTCGGCGTCACCGACATAAAGCTCGGTGTGATCGGTGCCTAGATGTGCGGCGACCGATGCAGCAAAGCCAGCTTCGTTATAGCGCGGCTCGTGAAAGCCGATGGTATAGGTTTTGACGGGCCGTGCTGACTGCGCCTGCATCAGCCCGACGATCAGCGAGGAATCAATGCCCCCGGACAGAAAGGCCCCAAGCGGCACATCTGCCATCATCTGCTGCTTTACCGCATCCCGCAAAAGGACATCCAGCGCCTCAACCGCCGCATCCGGATCTTCCATCTTCGGCTGGCGCGCAGCGGTCACCGCCGACCAATAGCGCGTGATCTCTACGTCCGGCCGGGCCAGCGATACTTCGGCCAGACAGCCGGGTGGCAGGCGGTGCAGGTCGCGATAGATCGTGTGGTCTTCGCCAACATGGCCGTGGCGCATGAACTGCACGACCGCCCCCCGATCCGTCTCGGCCCCAAAGGCTGGATGGGCCCGCAGCGCCCGCAGTTCCGACCCGAACAGAAACGTGGCATTGGCGCCTTCGCCCTGCCAGCCGTAGTAAAGGGGCTTCTCGCCCATCCGGTCGCGCCCGAGCGTCAGTGTGCGCGTCTGACGGTCCCACAGCGCCAAGGCAAACATGCCGATCGCGCGGGAAATCGTCGGCTCAATGCCCCAAGCATCAAACCCGGCGACAAGGGTTTCCGTGTCCGAGTGCCCGCGCCAGTCCGGAGCCATCCCGGCCTCTTGCAATTCGGCACGCAGATCGAGGTGGTTATAGATCTCGCCGTTGAAGACAAACACATAGCGGCCCGACGCGGCTGCCATCGGCTGGTGCCCGGCGGGTGACAGATCAACAATCGACAGCCTGCGGTGGCCAAGCGCAATGCCGGCGTCCGCATCGGTCCAGCTTCCGCCCGAATCCGGTCCGCGATGGACAATTGCGTCAGTCATCGCCGTCACACGGCGGTCGCCATCGGCAAAATCACGGCCCAGAAAGCCGGCAAGTCCACACATCACTGCACCCCGCGCCGTTTGATAGCCCAGCTTACCATGTTACTTCGCTCCGGACACCCAAAGGTGCTGCTGGCGTGCCTCGATTGCAGCTATCGCTTTTGCCTTTCCCCGGACCAGCGCCGAACGCTGATACGACCGGATGAACGCGCGCAGCTCTGGATCATCAAGTTGCGGCGCACCCTTTGCCCAGGCCTTGGCATAACCATAAAGCATCGCGAGCCCGCCGATCACATAGGGCTGCTGCGACATGCGAAACACCGCCGTTGCCGCGAAATATAGCGGATCAGATCCCATGAAATACTGCCCGAACCCGTGTCGGGCGCGTCCGGTCAGGATATTGGTCTGGCTGGACCCCATGGGGCGCAGGTGTTGAAACTGCAGATCCGGTTCATCCCAACTGCGCACAACCCAGCCGCGTTGGCGCGATTTATGGCAGTCGATCCCGTCCCACATCACTTCGCGCACAAAGCCGCCGATGTCGCGAAAACAGCTGACGCGGTAGAATTTCGTCATGCCGACCGACATCTCGTCACCGCATTTCTCGCTGACCCAAGCCCCGGTGTCGGTGCGGTTGTAAGGCTTGCCGCTGGCACTGCCCAAGCGCGGGTTGTCCCGCATGCGGTCCATCAGGATGGCGAAATAGCGCGGCGGCAGATCGAGATCGACGTCCAGCTTGCAGATGAACTCAAACTCATCCAACGACAGATGATCGAGACCTGCATAGAACGCCTCAATCACGCCCGGACCGACGGCGCGGTGCCCGCGGTCCGGTTAGGGCCATAGCGATAACAGGTCTCGCTCACCCCAAAGGCCCGGCAAGCCAAGGCGATGCTTGCCCCACGTCGCGCCACAGCATTCTGGGCCATCTCTCGGCGTTGACCCACGGCAAATGCAGGCATTTACCTTCCGGGCAATGGACGGCCCGGTCGCTTTTTTTCCAAGAGCTTCCTTCAGCAAATCAGCCTGCATGCTGAGGTCCGCATACATCCGCTTCAGCCGCCGGTTCTCATCCTCCATGGCCTTCATCTGGCTCATCAACGACGCGTCCATGCCGCCATACTTCGCCCGCCATTTGACGGGCCACTCGTTTCTTACGAAGCCCTTTCGGGACGGAGTTCACTCTCGCTCGACCGCCTAAAGATCCATGGTTAGGATCGACGATGACCGCCTCTTCCAGCAGGCCGCGGTCATGTTTTTCATGAAATCTCTAGAATCCTCACTTCGCGGACATATGCACCGACCTGGTATTCCACCGACTCGCCGACTTCTGCGTCGAGCAGAGCTTCGCCTAGGCTCCAGACTCATTGATAATCAAAGCCAGAACAAGACGGTTGCTGCGAG
>CALEMZ010000220.1 GCA_937910975.1 uncultured Pseudorhodobacter sp.
GTGCCGACGTTGACGTGCGGTTTATTCCGTTCAAACTTTGCCTTTGCCATGATGGGAAGCCTCAAACTTTGGGGGGCCCAAATCGGGCCCGATCTACATCGGGCGCGAAATAGCCATGATAAACAAGAAAATCAAGCGTCACTTCGGCTTTGGGACGGACTCTGGCGCTTTTGGGGTCAAGCCGAACCATTCGGGGTGATCGGAAAGCCAACGCTCAATACGCTTTGCTGCGTTGAAACTCAACTTCTCCATTTGCTCCGCCCCCGTGCGGGTGATGCCGGAACCCAGCATGGTTTCCCCATCCAATCCCTCAAACACCGTGAACTGCTCACCCTTTTCGTTGAGTTTATTGCCCGCAGCATCGTCCCAAAGCGTGGCCGTCACAACCAGTACTGATTTGGGCGACAACACCAACGGAATACCCGGCGGGGCAAGCGCATAGGCATCCACCGATACGCCGAGGTTGTAGAATTTCTCGCCCTCATACCGGCCCAGTCGATTTTGCAGAGCCGCTGTCAGGCTATCATCCCAGTCTTTCGGGTCTGCATCGCGCGAAATAGGCACTTTCTGCGGATTGTCTGCGACGACGATGTTATGACCCAGCCTGAAATCCCCAAGGGCGACAGGCGGTTCAACAACGCTTTGTTGTGCACAGGCCGAAAGCAGGCCGACGATAACGAAAAGAGCGGAAAGACGTGCGATGATCATACAAGGTTCCTTGGCCAAAACCACAGCTATGCCATAGCCGTTGCGTGGCACTTGCGCAACCGTGCCACCTTTCTCCGATAAGATTCGCGCCTATACTCGCTAAAGCCCCAGCGCACCGATTGGACAAAACCATGCC
This sequence comes from uncultured Pseudorhodobacter sp., assembly GCA_937910975.1. Taxonomy (GTDB): domain Bacteria; phylum Pseudomonadota; class Alphaproteobacteria; order Rhodobacterales; family Rhodobacteraceae; genus Pseudorhodobacter. The sequence goes on from CALEMZ010000220.1 coordinate 845, forward strand.
TGACCCACAATCCACAGACGCCCAAGGCATTAGCCATCTCCCCGCCCGGGTGCCGCTGCACAACACGCCGATGGGCATTCTCGCCACGGCCCGTGCCGGGCGGCGAAATGTTTTGGAATTGATCCCCGAGATTGCGACGCGCCAGCCGATGCTTTCGGGGCGCACTGGCAAGCGTTGGCATATGGTGATGGACCCCGGCGCGCTGAAGCGTGTGCTGCGCGACAAGGTTGAGGATTACCCAAAATCGACCGTGACCAAACTGATCCTGGAGCAGGCGATCGGCGATAGCCTGTTTATCGCGGAAGGCGCGGAATGGCTTTGGCAGCGCCGCACGGCGGCCCCTGTGTTCAGCCATCGCAATGTGGCCGCCCTCGCCCCGGTGATGACGGCGGCGGCAGAACGGTCCAGCCAACGCATTACAGCCGCGCATGGGCGGGCGGCAGACATGTTTGCCGAGATGGTTGCGGCCACGTTTGAGGTGATCTCGGATGTGACCTTCTCGGGCGGTGAAGGGTTTGGTCGGGGTGCCGTGCACCGCGCGATTGAGGATTATATCGGCCAAGCGGCCAAGGTATCGCTTCTGGATATTCTGGGTGTCCCCGGCTGGGTGCCGCGCCCCGGACGGCTGCTTTCAGGGCGCGCGATGCGCGAGATGAAGCGGGTGGCCGACACGGCGATTGAAAGCCGACGCATGACCGGGCGCCGCGATATCCCGGACTTGCTGGACCTGCTTCTGGAGGGGGAAGACCCCAAGACCGGGCGCAAAATGAACACCTCGGAACTGCGCGACAATTTGCTGACCTTCATCGTGGCCGGGCATGAAACGACGGCACTGACCCTGTCATGGGCGCTCTATCTGTGCGCTTTCAACCCTGCAGTGCAGACCGAAGCGCGGGCCGAAGCGCAGGCGGTACTGGGCGAGCGCGCAGCCACGGCGGCGGATATTGCAAACCTGCCCCTGACCCGCCGGATCATTGATGAGACCCTGCGGCTTTACCCCCCCGCAGCCTTTTTGTCGCGCACAGCACAGGTAGCGGATGAGCTGTGCGGGCGGGAGATCAGGCCCGGCGATACGGTGGTCTTGCCGATCTATGCCCTGCATCGCCATCACATGCTGTGGGAGAACCCGGACCAGTTCGACCCCTCGCGTTTTGCAGATCCAAAGGCGATTGATCGCTTTGCCTACCTGCCCTTCGGGGATGGCCCCCGCATCTGCATCGGGGCCAATTTTGCGCTGCAAGAAGCGGTGATCATTCTGGCCACGCTGCTGGCTCGGCATCGGTTTTCAACAGTAGAGGCGCGCGCCCCGAAGCCTGTGATGATCCTGACACTCCGGCCCGAGGGCGGCGTCTGGCTGGGGGTGGACCCGGCCTGACGGGGCTGCGGATGTGGACGCGCGCAGATGTCTTTATATCCGTTTGATATAATATGTTTTTCACCTTTGCATCCAAATCGCAGCCCGCGCCCGCAGGCCGCTATGGCCGCTTTCGGGAGCCTTGTAATGCAGGTTGCTTTGGGCATCGCCGCCCTAGCCCTTGCAGATGGACTTCAACGCTTTCCAGTCATCGTCCGACAGGGCCGGGCGCGTCTTGCCCTGCACCTCGGCATGTTCGCGGGCGCGTTCGGCGCGGGCCTCGCTGGAGGGGTGGCTGGAGAAATATTCGGGCAGCGATACCCCTTCGATCTTGGCAAGCTTATCAAAAAACGCACCAAAATCCTGCGAGCTGATGCTCGCGCTGTTGAGCATGGCCAAGGCAAACTCATCCGCCGCAGTCTCGGCCGCGCGGGTGTAGGAGGTTTGCAAAAGCTGGTCGCCCAGAACGCCAATCACCGTGCCGCCTGACACATCGCCCAGAATGATGGAAACGATCCCGGCGGAGCCTGCGGCGCGCAGCATCAGCCGCGTGGGGTCGCGCGCCTCAACATGGCCGATTTCATGGGCCAGAACGGCGACCACCTCATCGGCGGTATCGGCCTTGTCCAAAAGCCCGCGCAAAAGCACGACATGGCCACCGGGGGCGGCAAAAGCGTTGATCATCTCATGGTTCAGGACCGAGAGCTTTATATCATATTGCAGGCTCTGCCCCTCGGTCAGCCGCGCGGCAAGACGATCCAGCGCGGCGACCCCTGCTGCATTACGGCACACCAGCCCACCAGAGGCCCCGCCCCCCAGAAAACGTTCCATCTGGCCTACCACGGCCTCACCAAAACGCGTTTCGGTTTCCAGCGGCATCCGTTCGGCCAGATAATCCGACATGCGGGGCAAAAGGACAAACACGATCACCCCGATGGCGGCCACAGCCAGCGCCAGCCGTTTGAGGATTTTTCCGGCGGTGCCCGCGCGCACATCGCGTTTGCGCAGGTCTTTGGCCGACAGGCGTATCCATGCCGCCAAATCCGGGTCCGTAACAACCAGCCGTGCAGGGTCGCGCGGGGTTTCATCATCGGTATCGGCGTGCAGGGTCAGGGTCAGGCTATCTGTCGTGGCCTGATCCGCCAAGGCGCGCAGCCGATCTAGCGGCCAAGCCTGCGCCGTGCCGCCTACCCTTTGCCATTCAATCAGCAAACCCCGGCCATCGCAGCTGACGCTTACGAAAACCGGGTGGCGCTGCGCCGAATGGCCGTCAAAGAAAATGGCCGGAAACGGCGCAGCACCAATCATCTAGATCGCTCCGCCGATATCGAGCGCATCGGCAAAGCCCTCGGCATCGGCCCCCGCATCGGTCGCGCGTTGGCGAATATAGCCCAAGGCTTCGGCGTTGTTGATCCGCAAATTGGATGCCAGATGGGCGATGATGGGTTGTGTGATCATCACGATGCCAAGTGCGGAAAGGCCCACAAGGATCAGCAGATAACCGATGACAATTGGCAGGGCCTGCATAACGCCCGGCCCCATGCCACCGCTCTGGGCAAACCCGTAAGACCTGCCGCCCAGCATGGCAAAAGCGATAGCGCCCACAAGGCCAAGGGCCAAGCCGCCGATAATCATAATCTTGATGATTGCACCCGTGCGGGGCGTCGCGGTGAAGGTCACTTGCCCGCCAAGCGTCTTGTGATTGGTGAGGTAGGCATAGGAATGAACGCGGTAGTAGGCGAAGCCGATCATGAACCAGCAAAAGCCGAGCACGACCGCGATGGCCGCAAGTATCGGGGAACGTAAAACCGCGCTAAAGCCCCCTCCAGCGACCATGATCGCCAACCCGATTAGCACATGTTTCAACGCCGGATAAAGACCCTGCCAGTTCCCGCCCTGCTCAAAGCGCGCATCGCCGTAATGGCTGCGGTCGGTCATGTATTTTTCAAGGTAGAAGGTTTGGCGCGGCAGCAACAAGCCCAGCGTAAGCGCCGTCAGCAGGTAGTGGCCAATGGCGCGCAGCGCGTAGCCCCAGGCCGCGCTATCCATGCCAAAGCGAATGCCACGCAACCGCGAGCGCGCCAGCTTGTAGCGCCGCGCGCGGTAGATGGCGAAAAACAAGAAAGGCACCACCGCAAAGAAGGAGATGTAGATTGAAGCGATAATCGCGATTTCATTGCCCGGCTGCATCACAATCCCAAGGCCGAGGAAGGTCAGGATTAGTTGGATCCCCACCAGATAGATCGCCAGAAACACGATCGCAATCAAAAAGCCGAGCAGCTTTTCAAGGCCGGTTCCGGTGTATTCGAACGCGTCTCCGTCGATGGAAACGGAGGACCAGATATAATTGCGCATCCGGGTTTTGGCCCAAAAGCGGTAGACCCCCACAGTAATGAATGTAAGCAACCCGGTGACAAAGGCGAGCTTGAAGATCGGGCCGGATTGGCCGGAATAACGAACAATTCCACTTGG
>CALEMZ010000221.1 GCA_937910975.1 uncultured Pseudorhodobacter sp.
ATTGGTCTTATAGGAGCTAGCCTTTTCGTCTGTTGAGGCCGCAGCAACATTCCGAACGCACTCACGATTTTCAAACAGGTGTTTGTCATCCGCCTTGTCCCAAAGTTTTATCACCGCAAGCCAGACAATCATTATTTTCCGCCGCGCTGTGATAGTGCTCACAGGGACAATGCCGTCTTTCGCAAGTGGAACCAGGCAACCTCTTGCATTTTCGCCGTTGTCCAGGTGCTCGCAGTCATGCTGAAAATCCCGCCGCGCATCAGCTAGATCGCTCCATAGATCAGGTTTTGTCCCAACCTCAACATCGACACCCCCGGCGTCAACTTCGGAAAAGCCATGTTCGAACACTGCATCCAGCACTGCCGCAATTAATGCGCGACGCCTGACTTTTTCGCGGTCAGATCGGTCAACGTAGTTGTGCTTCAATTCATCATCTGCAGGCACCTTCGCCAAATGAGCCTCGATCCGATCTTCCAGAGACTGCCTCTGACTGATGAGCCCCATAATACCATCTTCGCCCATCATTCTTTGTCTCCCACGACCCCTGCCAGTCCATCGGTCCAAACCTGCATCGCTGCGCGCTTCTCAGTCAGATAGTCATAGCGGTCATAATGAACTGACCCAACGTCTGTCATGGCGTGGCCTTGCAGCCTGTTTCGGACATCAAGTGAAATGCCCATAGACCCTGTGATCGTCTTGAAAGTCCGCCGGATGTCACGAGGCGAGAAACTCACCAGGCCGATAGCGGCAACAAGCTTGCGTACAGCCCCCGTCAGCACATCGTATCGCCGAGGCGTCTCTCCGCCTGTTGCGGGGAACAGATAGACGCTGTGCGCCGTCTCGCGTTTGATCTCTTCAAGAAGCTTCAGGTGGAAGTCGGTTAAGGGCACAATATGCGGCTCAGACGTCTTGCCCCGGGTTTTTCTACGCTCACCCGGAATAACCCAAACCATCTGGTTGTTATCGAACTCAGCCCAAGTCGCGTGCAGCACCTCTTCGACGCGCTGGCCGGTTGCCAGCAACAACTTCAGTGCCAGAAGCATTGGCGCGGTCAGGATCTGGGTGTTCCACAACTGCTGAACTTCATCACGCGATAGCGCTCTTTGTCCCCGTGACTTTCGGCTGACCGTCTTTTTGACCGTCAAAACAGGGTTGTGCTGCAAGCTGAACTTCACCGATCTTCCACGCCAGCGGGTCATGGATCCGGCGTTTAGCCCCAACTCGAAAGCCGCACGTAAATATGCGCGGACGTTGTCGCTATGCACAGGTGCGCCGCGCTGCGCGATAGGGGTAAGGATGTCGAGGATGTCATCCTTCGTGATCAGATGAGCCGGACGCGCCAGCAGGGCAGGGGGAATATCCTTGCCGCTGATCCTCTTCACCTCGGCGGCGGTGCGCTTGCCGTCGGTTTCGAGGTCCGCAACATAAAGATCCAAGAGGTCACCCAGTGTGCCCAGCGACCGCTGGTCAATACGCTGCGCGATGGCGTGCTGCTTTTCTGCAGCCGGATCTTTGCCGTCGTCTACTGAGCCACGCAGTTCTCCGGCCTTGAGACGGGCTTCCCGCAGTGACATCGCGGGGAAGCGACCTATGGCAACCTGCTTGCGCTTCCCATCCTCCGGGGATGTGTAGGACAGAAAGAAGGTCTTCGCCCCGGAGGGCGCGATGGTTGCGCCGAAACCTCTGCAGACCACGTTGGTATCCCGCAGCCGGTATACGGTTGCCTTCGGTTTTGCATCTCGGATGGTTCTGTCGGTGAGCATAGATTAATTGCCGCGTTATTGCTACGTTAAGGTTGTCGCTTGATGGTAGCTCCTGAGCGTCGATGATGCAATGTAGTTTGAAAAAAATGTTTAATAACATGGATATAATGTAATCATGTACCACCTTACGCCACTAGATGATACG
>CALEMZ010000222.1 GCA_937910975.1 uncultured Pseudorhodobacter sp.
ACCCGTCAAACCTGCATGGGCTGAGCCTCATACACAGAGTTTCGGATACTCCCAAATGATGATCCGGCCGACATCGCCGTCACTTCTTTTTCTTGGATTTTGTCATGACCGCTTGATCCATCGCTTTCATTAGAGACTTGTTGATTGATATTTCGTCGATGATTTTCTTTTCTACCGCCGAAGGCGTTTCGGCGCCCGTCAATTTTCCCAAGACGTAGTCGTAAACTCTGCCACCCCATTCCTTATAGCTTTCCTCAAACGCCTTGCCGAACAGCTTTTCGACATCTCCGGGGCTTGCTTTATCGCCTAGCTCTTCAAGCCATTCCAGCCGCTGTTTCATTCCAACTTGTTTGAGCACCGCGAGGGCAGAGACATCGCCCGTCGCCCCGAATTTAGAGAATATCCCGGCCGTCGCTAACTCTTTGGCAACGATACCGCAGAATTTTTCGACGGTCAGAGATTCCGAGTTGGATTTAAACGATTTCAGAGTTTCCTTCATGATTCCTTCCAGAATTTCGGCGCCATTCTTTTGGAGATACAGGATCAACCATTTTACCACGACCTTTTCGGAGGCTTTTTCGAACAGCTTGCCGCTGAGTAATTTTACGGCCTTGGGCGCAATCTTTTTGAAGAGAGCTTCGCCGCCTTTACCTTTGACCAAGGCTCCGATCGACCCGCCGATAAAAGCGTCGCGCAAAACATTGACGCCCGCGTCTTGGAAACCCTTGGACGAACCTGCAATGCCTTTGCCCGCCTCGTTGGCCAGCGTTTCAACGGCTGAAGTTCCCGCACCCGCGATCACGGCGGAGCCAATGGCACCAGCACCATAACTGGCAGCAACCGGAGCCGCGAGGATGCCAACCACAATGAAGCTGGTGGTCGATACGATTTGCAGGCCAAGTTCAATGTCACCGCCGCCGTCGATCATGCTGGCGACGTATTTTTTCATCTCGGCACGTGCCTTGTTTGCGTTAGCCTCAGCCTTAGTGAAAATGGGAGGGAAGGATTTGAAATTGCCACTCTCAAGGGCCTTTTCCGCCGCGGCCACCCCATTTTCGGCAGATTTAATCAGGCTTTCTGCCGGTAGGGACTTACGGTTGTAGGCTTCGATACACCAGGCGACGATGTACTGCTGCTTATTCAACTCTTTCATGTGGTCGTAGTAACCGCGCGCTTCGGCCACAGCGCTGCGCAGGGTCGTCAGGGCGGGGCGAAACTCTTGCTTGACGCGGGTCATCAGGGCTTTGTGTTCCGCAATCGTGAGCAAGTAGATTTTGCCGTTCAAGACAATCTGTAGATCGGGGGCTTTGGCTGTTGCGGCCTTGCGCAACAGGTCCATTGTCTTGTCATCCAGCACACCCGTGGGGCGTGCGCCGCTTTCAATCTGAAATTGCTTAAGCGCGGCAATGGTGGATTTGTCAAAAGCGCCACTTTCGGGCGCTCGGCTTTGCAGCGCGGATTTATTGATAAGTTTTTGCGCCTCTAGCACAACTTCGCTGGAAGTGTTGGGCGTGGCGAGAACGGCCATCATGAGTCTCCTGCATGAAATAGCTTCTGATAATTTGAATGCAGGAATGATAGGCGCGGGGCGGCGCGTCTATCAAGGGGATTGTTTCTAGGAATCTAGCGTTGGTTAGGGGGGAGACAAGCGCGTGATGCCCACGGCGGCGGCGCGAGCGAGTTCCGGATCCAACGACATGGGAATGTATTCGCCACGTCGCCAAAGCACGCCCAGATCATCGTAATGGCGCGATAGCGGGTGGCCGGATTGCCCGGTGGACAGGATGAAGACCGAGCTGTCCGGGTCTGCAAAATCGTAGACGCCGCGATAGCCCGCACCATGGACATTGAGGAAGGGATCGGGGCCGCTACCTATGGTGCGCCCGCGCATCAGCGTACTGTCACCGCCCGATGTCGATTGGCGTAGGTTTACGAAATAGCGCAACAAGGGGACATTGCCCAAAACCGGATGATCATGGGTGGCTTGGTGGGCATCACCCCAGCGCCAGGTTTCAATATTGGGGCCGTAGCGTTCGGAGAGGCGCAAGAGCGCCTCATCCAATGCGATGCGGGCGATATCGGTGCAGGTCTCAATCGCGGCGGATTGGATGACATCGCACCATTTCCCTGCCCCATCTGTGTTGCGAAACACGCGTTCAAGAAACACGGGGGCCGGGTGGGTGTATTCATCGGCCAAGGGGCCGAGTTCATCGCGGATCAGCTTGTCCTGAAGGGTGCGTATCCACGCCGCATAAATCAGCGGCTCGGGCAGATGTTCGTTCATCTCGCCATTCCATTCGGCAAGCAGGGTAAGCGCGCGATGGCGGGTGTTTTCGGGTGTGCCATCGGGGGCCGGGTTGGCGTTAAACCACAAATCCGCGCCGATCAGCGGCAAGACTGAACGCGCGATTGGCGAGACGGTATCAAGCTGCGCCTCGATAAAGCTTTCGCGGGTATGGATCTCGCGGGCTTTCATTAGGGTTAGCCAGCGCTGGATGCGATGCGTGTCGCCCCAGGTAAAGCTGATATTTCCGGGAAAGGGCGCATCGGTGGTTTTGTTGTTGGTATTGCCCAGCAGGCCAGAGTTGGGTTGCAGCACGCGCAGATTCTGGGCGTAATCTTGCATGCCGTCCCAGCGATTTTCCAGCTTGTCGCCTGTGCTTGGCATACGGCCTTGGGTTTCATGGGTGGGGTTGCGGTTGGGCACGGCTCCGATGAGTTGGAAGGCGATGCCCTCCCGATCCGCCAGCATCAGGTTTTGGGCGGGGGCGATAAACAGCCGCCCAGCCTCCAGCGCTTGCGGGATAGAGCGGGAATTCATGATGCGGATCGCGGAGGTCATGGTGGTGTCACGCGCGGAAAGGGCTGTCCAAGACAGGGCCGCAACGTGTCCGGGTGGCGTGACGGTGGCGAGGTTGTAATGCGTGCCGGGCAAAACCGGCCCGGCATCAGACCAGCGCAGCGTGATGGTAACAGGTTCTTGGCCATTGACGGTGATAATGGAACGGCGGGTTTCAAAGTCTTTCCAGCCGGTACCGCTGGCGTATTGCTGGTTATTTTCGGGGTTGATGCGTTCCATCACCACGTCTTGATCGTCGAGATATGAAGAGGTCAGCCCCCAACCCAGTGCGTCGGAACGGCCTATCATGATGGCGGGCACACCCGGGATGGTGGCCCCGATTACGCCACCGGACGCCAACTCCAGCCGCGCCAGATACCAGATTGTGGGTGCCGTGAAGCCCAGATGCGGGTCATTGGCCAGAAGCGCACCACCTGCCGCTGAGCGTTCGGGGGCAGCCGCCCAAGCGTTGGAAGCCCCGGCAAGCGGGCCGGATTTGAAGGGCGAAAGCGGGTCTTGTGCCAGCTGTCTGGGAAAGCCTCCCGGTGGGGGCGCGGGCATCAGGCTGGCGTAATCGGGCAGGGCGGTGACAGCTGCACCGGGGGCATCGGGCAAAATATCGCGCAGCCGGGCATCGGACAGAAGCATGGAGGTGCGCGCGCGCAGGACCTCTGCCTCCAGATGACCGGAAAGTTGTAGCGCCATAAGCTTGATGATCGCGATGCTGTCAGCGGGCTGCCATGCTGCGATTTCGTTGGAGAAGAAAAAGAACTCGGGCGCGCCACGGCCACGGGCTTTAACATTGACCTCGCCGATCCACGCATTCACGCCGCGCGCATATGCATCGAGTGCTGTGCGGGTTTCCGCGTCCTGCGCCTCAACCGATTGCACCGCCATTGTGTAAAGATCATAGCGGCGCAGCAGCTCGTCAGTTTTTAGTGTGCGGTCGCCAAACGTCTCGGACAGACGCCCTTGGGCAGTGCGGCGCAGCATCGTCATTTGCCACAAGCGATCTTGCGCATGGGCAAAACCAAGCGCGAAAAAGACATCGGCATCGGTCTGCCCAAAGATATGCGGCACATTGGCGTTGTTACGCACAATTTCCACCTCGCCACTGACGCCGGACAACCGGAAGTTCTCGGAATAATCCGGCAGTGAGCGGGATAAGAAAAAATAGGCAATCAGCAGCGCAAGGGCTGCGAGGGCCAAAAGGCCCATGAATATCCAAATGAGCCAGCGAAAGGCGGTGAGCATTGACTGTCTTTTCTTGACGGCAGGGTTATGGTGGTTACCTATGCGATCCTGAAGCGTGAGGCAATTGGAAGGGGCGTAGCAATGGCAAAAGTAGCATTCTTAGGTTTGGGCGTAATGGGTTTTCCCATGGCGGGGCATTTGGCGGCTAAGGGCCATGAGGTGACGGTGTATAACCGCACAGCCGCAAAGGCGGAGGCATGGGTGGCCAAGCATGGCGGACGGGCGGCAGCAACGCCGCGTGAAGCCGCCATGGGGCAAGATTTCGTGATGGCATGCGTGGGCAATGATGACGACCTGCGCGGGGTCTGCACTGGGCCGGATGGTGCCTTTGCCGGGATGGCAAAGGGTGCGATTTTCGTCGATCACACCACGGTTTCGGCGCAGGTCACGCGTGAGATGGAGGCACTGGCGCGGTCTTTGGGCATTGGTTTCGTTGATGCACCCGTATCAGGCGGGCAGGCTGGGGCCGAAAATGGTGCGCTTTCGGTGATGTGTGGCGGTGATGCGGCACATTACGATGCCGCCGAGCCGGTGATCGCTGCCTATGCCAAGGTTTGCAAGCGCTTGGGTGAAAGCGGTTCGGGCCAGATTGCCAAGATGATGAACCAGATTTGCATTGCGGGGCTGGTGCAGGGATTGGCAGAGGCTTTGGCCTTTGGCGAGAAGGCTGGGATGGATGGCAAAGCCGTGATCGAGGTGATTTCTGGCGGGGCTGCGGGTAGCTGGCAGATGATGAACCGCCACAAGACCATGCTGGACGATCAGTTCAACCATGGCTTTGCAGTGGATTGGATGCGCAAGGATCTGGGTATCTGCCTTGCCACGGCAAATGAAATCGGCGCGAGCCTGCCGGTAACGGCACTGATCGACCAATTCTACAAGGATGTGCAGAATATGGGCGGTGGACGTTGGGATACTTCGAGCCTAATAAAACGGTTGAAGTAAGCCGTATAAGCCTCGGTTTCTATAGGGAAATTTATACTTCGCGCCAAGAAACCGAGGCAAGTTTTCAAGGGATGATGCGGGTATATTTTGCCCCTGCCAGCGTCGCCCCGGCGATCAGGCCGGATTGGCCAAATACGAGTGCGACGACCGGTGCCAGTTCGGTGGTTTCTTTGCCCAGGCTTGCGCCCTGATCCGGCGTGGCATAGCGCACATCGGCTCCTGCGGCCCAACCGTGCGAGCGGCGGAAATCGCCCATTGCGGCCTCGGTCATGAAAAACAGGGCGTGGGCATATTGCTGCGCGCCGATCTGAAAGCCAATAGTGGCGCGGGTGGTAGAATAGTAATCCACCGTTACATCATTGATGCGCAGCGCCCCTTGGCCATAAGCGCCGCCAATGCCAAAGCCCGCCTCGGTGATCAAAGGCATATAAAGCACGCCAAAGCTTTTCTGCGCCAGATCGCGGGTGCCGGGGTAGCGCCCAAAGAGGAAGTCGCGGGTGGCATCGACGCGCGCATCCAGCCGCTGCGAGCCGCCGCCGCCAATACCGTTCGCGCAACCGCCAAGCGCCAAGCTGGCCGCCACCGTGCCCAGAAAGACGCGTCTGTTCAAAAATTTCATGTCTCTGCTGCCTCATATGCTGCACCGGGTTAGGCCCGGTCGCGTTTACTTCATCATGTGGACCTCTGCGGACCTTACAACAAAGGATAGCGTTATTTTGGGCCGCTGTCATCTATTAGGCTGCGCTGCCTGCCCCTTGAGCGTGTTTTTGCCGTGATTTTAGCCCTGATTTTGCAGAATTTGTGCCACGCGCGGGGCAAAATAGGTAAGTACGCCATCACATCCGGCGCGGCGAAAAGCCAGCAGGCTTTCCAGCATTGCCTTTTCGCCATCAATCCAGCCGTTTTGGGCCGCCGCCATGATCATCGCGTATTCGCCCGAGACTTGGTAAGCATAGGTCGGTGCGCCAAAACTGTCTTTGACGCGACGGCAAATATCGAGATAGGGCATGCCAGGTTTTATCATCACCATATCTGCGCCCTCAGACAGGTCGCGTTCGACTAGGCGCAGGGCCTCATCGGAATTGGCGGGGTTCATCTGGTAGGTTTTCTTGTCACCCACAAGCCGGTTGCCTGCACCAACCGCGTCGCGGAAGGGGCCGTAGAAGGCCGAGGCATATTTCGCAGCGTAAGACAGGATCGCAACATCTTGATATCCCGACATTTCCAACGCCTGACGCATGGCCCCGATGCGGCCGTCCATCATATCCGACGGGCCAAGAATATCGGCCCCGGCCTCCGCTTGGGCAAGGCTCATCCGGACCAGCGCTTCGATTGTTTCATCGTTCAGGATCACGCCATCCCGGACCAGCCCGTCGTGGCCGTTGGCATTATAGGGATCTAGGGCCACATCCGTCATCACCACCATTTGCGGCACCGCCGATTTGATGGCGCGGATCGCACGGTTGGCGAGGTTTTCGGGGTTCCAGGCCTCTTCGCAGCCTTCGGTCCGCAAGTCGGGGTTGGTATAGGGAAAGAGGCAAATCGCGGGGATGCCAAGGCTTGCCGCTTCCTCGGCGGCCTTCACGATCAGGTCAATGGACAGCCGAGAGACGTCGGGCATAGAAGTGATCGGCTCTGATATATTCACCCCATCACGCACAAAAAGCGGCCAGATCAGGTCATTCACCGAAAGCGTGTTTTCCTGCGCGAGGCGGCGCAACCCGTCATTGCGGCGCAGGCGACGGAAGCGGGTGGCGGGAAAGGGGCCGATGGTTGGGCGCATTGGCGGATCCTTTGGCTGTGTTGTGATTGCAAGAAGTTGCGGCTTTTCTTCTGCCTGCCATGGAAAAGCGCGCATCTCAAGAGTAGGAATGACGCAGCGGTTGGCAGGCCCTTGGTGGATCGCCATGATTTTTGAGGCAAAGGTTAGCGCATTGGATTGGTATAAAACGATTTTAGAGCTGATCGACCTACGATCATTCTCGAATCTCTGGTATTGGATCGCCTTGGCGGTGCTGTGGTCTACTGCCAGCCATTGGGTGTTGGGGGTGCCATTTGACATGGTGGCCCGGGCGCGCAGGAACGGCGGACAGGTGGCGCAGGATTT
>CALEMZ010000223.1 GCA_937910975.1 uncultured Pseudorhodobacter sp.
CTCCCGGCGTTGCCACGGACAAAAGGCATTGGGCGGGCGACTATCAACCCTTGGTGCTGATCCGTACCAATTGCTCCGGCCAATGCGCATGATTGAGCACACCACCGTTACGGCGCACCTCATGCACGGCCTCCAGCGACACCTCAGCCACGGCCCAGCCCGGCACGTTCAGCGCGGTCTCGGCAAAGATGCCATTGGCCGGAAAGCCGCGGTCCGGCGGGCCGTAAATCGCCGCCGCGCCGATATTCTCATCCACTGCCGAACAAAAATCACAATTCCCCACCGTCGGGGCATGCACCACGATGCACTGGTTTTCCAATGCCCGCGCCATGGCTCCCACGCGCACCCGCGTAAAGCCTGCAAAACTATCGGTGCATGAGGGCGCGAGCAAAATCTCTGCCCCCGCCTCCACCAGAGCGCGGGCCAGCAACGGAAACTCGCTGTCATAGCAAATTACAATCCCGATAGCCCCCAGCGGCGTTTGAAACACCTTCAGCCCCTGCCCCGCCACAACGTCCCATGTCTCGCGCTCAAACCGCGTCATGATCTGCTTGTCCTGATGGCCGATGATGCCTTCGGGGCCATAGAACATGGCACGGTTTACCGGGCGCGCCCCAATAAAATACGGGCCAGAGGCCCCCAGGATATAAACATCATGCTTGGCCGCCAGTTCGCAGTGCTGCACATCGACCGCCGGCTTGTGGCGTGCCACCTCATGCAGCGCGGCCTCGATATCCTCGGCCACAGCGCGGCCACCAAGACTGGCCAATTCCATCGCGCCATATTCGGGGAAAACCAAAAGTTGCGCGCCCTGCCCGGCCGCATCGGCAACCCAAGCCTCAACCTTGGCGCGATATTCAGCGAAATCCGTAAAATACGTCAAAGGATAGGCAGCGGCGGCGATTTTCATATCGATATCCTTCTGGCGTTAAAGCGACCGCATCCAGAATTGTAGCGGCTTGACGGAGGAGGCGGTATCGCCCAGATCCGTCCATTCAAATTCTGCCAGAACCCCCGGCAAGGGCGCATAGCCGCGCCCCCGCCAAAACGCCTCGTTTGAGCGCGCGTTGACGGGGCACAGCGGGTGATCTTCGGGCCGGACCACCGCACAAAAGGCGATATGGCTGCGCCCCAAGGCACGGGCGTGATCCTCACGCATATCAAAGAAACGATGGCCAATGCCCTGACCGCGATAGTGCGGCAACAAGACAGATTCGGCGCAATAGAAATTTGGTCCAGCGCGAAGCCGACATCGGCAAAGGGGGCTGAAAACGCGGCGGCATGGTCCTCCATCGGCGTGCCGGTTGCCGCCCCGATCAGCGTGGCCCCATCAAAAGCCCCAACCACAATTGCGCCCGGACTGCTGCGATAGCTTTCCA
>CALEMZ010000224.1 GCA_937910975.1 uncultured Pseudorhodobacter sp.
TGATTTCGACGATGCCGGTTTTGGCTTTCGTCTTTTCGACCTCGCGACCACGCTGCTCAAAAACATGTCGGAACCGGATTTTCCCGAGCTGCAGTCCGCATTAATCACGGGATACAAACGCGAGCGAGACATCGACATCCAGACGCTGGATCTTTTTCTTCTGCTGCGCGCGTTTACCTATGTCGGCTGGATTATAGACCGTATGGACGAAGACGGGTCCGCACCCAACATTGCACAGAACATTCCAGAGCTACCTGCTGGTAACTGCCGGTGCCGCCCACAAGCGGGTCCGGTTTTTTCATGGGAGCAACACGAGGAACCTTGAATTTCAAATCGAAATGACTCCGGTCGACCGGCTGGTGCCCTACGCCGGAAACGCCCGAACGCATTCTGACCCGCAAATCGCGCAAATCGCGGCGTCGATCGGAGAGTTTGGCTTTACCAACCCGATCTTGGCTGGCGGCGACAACGTGATCATCGCGGGACACGGTCGCCTGCTTGCCGCGAAAAGGCTCGGGATCGGAGAAGTTCCGGTAATTGTTCTTGATCATCTCAGCGAGGCCCAGCGCCGCGCCCTGGTGATTGCCGACAACAAGCTTGCCGAAAACGCGGGCTGGGACGAGGAAATGCTGCGCACCGAACTGGCGACACTGGACGAGATGGATTTTGATTTGGATCTGATGGGGTTCTCGGACGAGGAACTCGATGACCTGCTTGGGGGCCTCGACGGCACCGCGCTGGGCGAGGCCGAAGGCGAGGACGATATTCCCGAGACCCCGGACGACCCGGTCAACCGTCCGGGTGATCTCTGGTTGCTAGGCAAGCATCGGCTTCATTGTGGTGATGCCACTGTGGCCACCGATGTGGAACGGGTTTTGAACGGGACGCAACCGCTGTTGATGGTGACTGATCCGCCCTACGGCGTGAAATACGACCCGGGATGGCGAAACCAGGCGGGTGCGGCCAAAACCAAACGCACCGGCAAGGTGCTAAACGATGACCGTGCCGACTGGCGCGAGGCCTGGAATTTGTTCCCTGGGGATGTTTCCTATGTCTGGCATGGTGCGCTGCATGCGGCCACTGTTGCGGAAAGCTTGGAGGCGGCGGGCTTCAATGTCCGATCGCAGATCATCTGGGCCAAGGACCGGCTGGTTTTGAGCCGGGGCGATTATCACTGGCAGCATGAACCCTGCTGGTATGCGGTGAAGAAAACCGGCAAGGGCCACTGGGCCGGGGATCGCAAACAAACCACACTTTGGCACATTGCAAACAAGGACCAGGATGCGGATACGGTGCACGTGACGCAAAATCCGGTGGAGTGCATGCGCCGCCCGATCCTGAACAATTCAAGCCCCGGTCAGATTGTCTACGAGCCTTTCATGGGGTCCGGCACGACGCTGATCGCAGCCGAATCTACGGGGCGTGTGTGTTTCGGGATCGAGTTGAATCTAGCCTATGTCGATGTGGCTGTTCAGCGCTGGCAGCAGTTTACGGGTCAGAATGCGGTGCTGGATGGGGCCGAACAGACATTTGCGGAATACGCGGACAAGTAGCGTTTTCGTTAAACAAGTGGTTTAACAAAGATCCGGTGCAAGTCGGACGTTGGTGACAGCCGCAGAGAGCGGCTGGAAGGAGCCCAATCCAGTCCCTAACAACGCCAGATGAATCAGGCACATTCCAGTGAGGTGAAAGGCCTCGCATTTTGTGCCGAACAAGGCGAATCTCACCCCAAGGTTTTCACCACCTCCCGCGCCGTATCTCGTCCCGACAGGTCCGCACCGCCCACCGTAGCCCACATGTCTTGATGACAGGCCTCACCAGCAAAAAATACGCGGTCTGCCACAGGCGCGCGTAACACGGGGCGCATTTTGTATGCCCCCGGCGCGGCTGAGGCGTAGCAGCCTCTGGTCAGTGGATTAAGGCGCCACGTTGTCATCGCGCCGCCCTTGAAATGCTTGTCCACGTCGCTGCCAATGGCATTTCGCAGTACGCCCAGCACGAAATCAATCGCCACGTCCTCGCCCGCACCTTCCAGCTCCTGGGCGAACTCCCCACCGACGTCGCAATAGGCAAGGCCAGACCCGCTAGCATTGGTAAGCGCACCAAACGCCTCGTGGCTGTCCTTGACCTGGTGCACCACGTAACCATCCTGCCCGAGGTTGAAGATGTCGGCATCGAACATCATCGCGATGTGGTTGTAATCACCCATCTCGATGGCAAAAAACGATTCCTGTTTGTCCACTGGCAGGGCCGGTTCAAACGCGATCGATTCCTCGGCCAGAATGGCGGTTGACACCGTTACGATCACTGCCTTGGCCCGGATCGTGCCATTGGGCGTTTCCACCTCAATCCCCGGTCCGCCCCAGCGGATGGTCGTGGCTGGCGTGTTCAGCGTTACCGGCAATCCCGCCGCCCTTTCGGCCACGAGCCTTCCGTAGCCAGCGTCACAGTAATAATCGACGCTGTCAGCTGAATTCCACCAGTCAAGACAAGAGAAATTGTCCATCTCCTTGCCCATCTCCCATGGGCCAATCAGAAAGGCGGCGGTCTCGGACCATGCATTGTCCATCGGGATGACTGTCGACGGCGCCACGTCCTGGCCGCCGCGCCCGGCGGTCCCAATGGCTCGGGCTACGTCGTCATAAGACGTCCACAATTGGGTTTCCTCAGCGTCCGTAGCCACCTGGTCACCCGCTAACACGAGATACTCCTCCGGCGCCTTGTAGAACCGGTGCGAGCTGTCCTGCGCACGTTTGAAATACGGATTCCTGGCACCGTTCTGCACCCAATGCGCACCATGATCATATGGCACACCGAATGTGCTGGTCTCGGTATAGGCGCGCCCGCCCACGTGGTCACTCGCCTCGATATGAACGTATGAAATACCCTGCGCGCGCAACTCATGCGCTGCCGCAATCCCAGCGGCTCCGGCGCCCACAATCACCACATCAGGGTTGGTCGGGCTCTGCGCCTGCGCGCCCCGGGCCATCAGCGCGCTCGCGGTACTCAGGGACAAGAAGGTGCGGCGGCTCATGCCGGTCTTGGATCTGCGTCTTGTTATCAACATGTTCTCTATCCCTATCCCTATCTCTACAGCGTAGAGTTGATCTATCCTACACCGTAGAGTAAGTCAAGGTAGCGAAAGGATCCCACCATGGCGAAACGCGAAAAACTGACGCGTGAGAAGATTGTCAAAGTCGCGATGACCATGCTTGATGCCGAAGGAGAGGCCGGGTTCAGCATGCGGAAGCTAGCTGGTGAATTAGGCGTCGATCCTATGGCGATCTACCACCATCATGCCAATCGCAACGCACTGATTGTCGAGGTGTTGCAAGCCTTTATGGAAGAATGCGATCTGCCCGCGCCATCCGGCAATTGGCACGCCGACATCCGCGAGCTATGCCAAAGCTTGCGCAGATTGGCCAAGCGCCACCCAGGCATTTTCCGCCTTTATGAAACTTATGACGACTGGCTGCCAGCAGAAAACCGTGTTCACGAAGCCTTTCACGCAATTCTGCTGAACGCGGGTTTTGACAGATTGACCGTCGTGCGCGGTGTGCGCCTATTACTGACTTTCACCGAGTCGTTCGCCGTGGACGAAATCGCTGGGTGGCACGATCCCTTCGATGCATCTGACCGGGCCGAACTGATGGACATGCTGTCACCGGACACCCACCCCACCATGATCGCACTCATCGACGAGATTGGCGCGGTCGAAGCCGACGAGGACTTCGCCTTCGGCCTTAATGTTCTTGTTCGCGGGCTGGACGAGGAGTTGAGGCAATCCACTCCGTCTTGATTGGCCGTGTTTCCGTCAGAACTGAAGGCGACATGTTTGGTTAAAGACTATGCGCGCTGCTCAGCATGGCCGGTTCAGCGAACCTGGTGGTCCACGCGAGTTGCTGCAAAGGACAGCACTGCGGCAAGTCAAGACAACATGCGCGTTCAATGATGGCTCGTACGATCAGTCGCGTTGGATGCAATGGGCTCAGGGCCGGCACCGGGTGGCGAAAGCCTGGGTAGAGAACCGTAGCTAGTGCCCCTGCCCCTTGGGGAGCGGCGCGGTCTTGTTGATCCGCTCGATTATCTCACTAAGCCGAGACCATTGCTGCAGTGCTTCGGGAAGATTGAAAGCTGCATCCATGAATTCCCAAGAATATGTGACAATGGCGAAAATCGCGCCGGCGCTGGCCACCATGACCAGTGCCGTAAAGCTCAGGTTGATCAATACCAGCCCCATCAGCACCGCGTAAATCAGTCCGTAAACCAGCGCCTCCGTATCCGACAACCGCACCTCCCAATGCCGCAAGAGTCGTAAATGCCGCCCAAAGGCCGGTCCGGCTCGGGTCTCCAGGATGCGCACCTGCTTCTCTGCTCGTACGTTGATCGCGCGGTTCAGCCAGAAGAAACGGCCATGGAACGTGCTGTAAACCACCAGCATCACTGCCCCC
>CALEMZ010000225.1 GCA_937910975.1 uncultured Pseudorhodobacter sp.
GGAGGCGCTGGCCGAGGCGATGAACGCGACCTGCGCGGGCGTGGGGCCGGAGGTGAGCGAGATGGAACTGGCAGGGCTGGATGCCGCCGCCTCCACCCATATCAAGCCGCCCCGCATTGCGGCAAGCCCGGTGTCGTTTGAATGTGTCAGCCTTGCGGCGGTGGTCACGGGGCCGATGCAGACGGTGGTGATTGGCCGGGTATTGGCCGCGTATATTGATGAGGCAGTGGTTCTGGACGCTGCGCGCGGGTATATCGACACGCCGGCACTGGGATTGATAGGCCGGATGCATGGTGCGGGTTGGTATGCGCGGAGTAGCGATCTGTTCCAACTTGCGCGGCCTGCGCGCGGAAGTGGCGTGACGAAAGGCTGACCGGGCAGGGGGCCGCTCGCGCCCCCCTCTGCGCCTTGTGGCGCATTCACCCCCCTGAGGATATTTTTGCCGAAAAGAAAGCGAGGCGGAGGGGGAGGTGTGACGGGGACGGGGCGCCTCAGATCTCGTATTCGGCCAGAAGCGTGGCCCAGCCCGCGCCATGCATGTCGCGATCAGACCTGTGGCCCTGGATCACCGGGCGCGGGAAGGAAAATTTGATCACGTTGAGGCTGGGGATATCAAAGCGCTTCAGCAATTGGCTGGGCTGGTGATAGAGCGCGGCCACCGCTTCGGTTTGCAATGCTTTGGTGAGGGTTTCATAGGCTTGCGCCGTGCCGCAGAAGACATCGACTGTGACCCAGAAAGGCCCAGCGTTTTTGGAACGGACTTTGTGGGCGATCTCGCAGATTTGCGCCATGGTTTACACGTTCTCCACGACAAGGCGGAAGGCGGACATCGGGTCATCCAGCGCCAGCACATGATTCAGGCCGAATTCATAAAGCGCGCCGCGAT
Organism: uncultured Pseudorhodobacter sp.; assembly: GCA_937910975.1. Classification (GTDB taxonomy): domain Bacteria; phylum Pseudomonadota; class Alphaproteobacteria; order Rhodobacterales; family Rhodobacteraceae; genus Pseudorhodobacter. The sequence continues at coordinate 887 of CALEMZ010000225.1, forward strand.
CTGATTGAGCGGGGGAATAGGGGAAGGCAAAGGTGGGAAGCTCTTCGTTCTCAGTTAGCGGGTAATGCAGCAGATGGGGGTTGGCGAGTTTGCCGATTTCGGCGGCGATGGCCTGCGTGGGGGCCGTGATGATGAGCAAAACGCCGACTTCGGTGGGGCTGCCGGGGCGGTTTTCCATGGCGCCAAGGGCTGCGTTTACGCCGATCAGGCGGAAATCGAGGTCATAGCTTGCAGGCTCCAGCCCCATACGCTGGGCGATCAGTGCGTTGAGGAAGCTGTGCAGCTTATCGATCCATGCGGCGGCATTGGCTACGTAATGAGCATCGCGCAGCACGGCGATGAGGGTGGTTTGAAAGCCTGCATGGCGCGCGCCTTCCAGTTTGACCGTATAGGCCCCCGGCACCCATTTTGAGCCTGTGGCGCGGACGCGGCGGCTATCAATTGCCTGATACTGTGTGGCGGTCACATCCAGATACCCACCGGGTTCATAGAGAATGAAAGGGTCGGCGTTTTCATAGAGCATATGGGCGGAAACGGAATGGGGGGTGCATTCTGCGCCGGTCGCGAGGGGTTCGACCGTGAAGCCTGCGTCATCGAAATCAACCATGATGACGCCTGAGGTGGGGTTGGTGGAGCACAGCGCGCCGCATTCGGCGATTTTTGCGCCATGCCAGGCTGCTCCGGCGTGATCGCCGCGCGCGAGAGGCAAAGCTGCGATGATTGCCGTGTCGGTGGTGCGGCCAGCGATGATGATATCGGCCCCGGTGTTGAGTGCCGCCTGAATTTGTTCGGCCCCGGCCAGTGCCACGATATTGGTCATTTGTGCCAGGCTCTCGGCGCTGATCTTTGGTGCTGGGGTCAGGGGGCGCACCCGGCCTGCGGCCAGGGCCTCGGTGATGCGGGTCACGGGCTGGCCGGAATAAAGGCGAGCGATGCGCAAGGACTGACCCAGCTCGCTCGCCAGCTCCAGCGTTATGTCATACATCCAATCGACGCAGGCATCTGCGCCGCTGGTGCCCGCGGAACCGATGACCAGCGGCACACCCGCCTCGGCGCGTGCCAGCATCAACTCACGCCATTCTGATTTGGTGACGGAGCGCGCGTATTTCGATTGCCCTGCACCCAATGAAAACGGCCCGCTGTCGGTGGAACCGCCGTCGATTGCGATGAGGTCGGGTTTGGCTTTGACCCCCCGGGCCAATGCCGCACGGTCAAAGCCGAGGCACAGAACACCGGAGGGGATGAGGATACGGGTGGGCATTTAGTCTTCGTCGATCGTGGGCTGCGGGGGCTTCTTTAGGTATTGGCGCAAGAAGATAGGGGCAACAAAACCCAAGATTCCGGCAATCCAAAAGCTGATCGAGATGGGAGAGGAGAAGTAGAAGGTCCAGTCTCCATCCGACAGCACCATGGCCTGACGCATTTTGTTTTCCATGGCGTTGCCCAAAAGGATGCCAAGGATGATCGGTACGGTGGGGATATCAAGCTTGCGGCAGACATAGCCCAGAACCCCGAACGCGACCATCAGCAGCATATCAAAGCTGGAGCCTGTCAGCGAAAAGATGCCAACAAAGGCGATCATGGTGACGCCCGGCAGCAGCACCCAGGACGGCACCATCAGGATTTTGACAAAGACCTTGACCATCGGCACGTTCATCACCAGCAACATAACGTTGGCGATCAGCAGCGAGGCGATCAGCGACCAGACCACATCGGGCCGATCCGTAAACAGCAGCGGGCCGGGTGTGATGTTAAGCGTGAGCAGCAATGCCAGCAAAACGGCGGTGGTGCCCGATCCCGGCACACCCAGCGTCAGCATCGGGATCAGCGCGCCACCGGCGGCGGCGTTATTGCCCGCCTCGGGTGCGGCCACGCCGCGTGGGTTGCCTTTGCCAAAGCTATCCTTGTCCTTGGATACGGCCTTTTCCCCCACATAGGCCAGAAATGACCCCAAAGAGGCCCCGGCCCCCGGCAGGATTCCCGCGAGAAAGCCAATGCCTGTGCCGCGCAGCATGGCGCCCTTGGTCTGGTTCAGCAACTTCCACGGAATGAACAAGCGACCCAGCTTCACGCCGATCGCGCTGTTCTTGCCATGGCTTTCGATGAACATGAACACCTCGGACACGGCAAAAAGCCCGACGATAGCGACCAAAAAGTCGACGCCGTCAAACAGGTGCATATTGTCAAAGGTGTAGCGCTGCATATTCGTCAGCTCATCCACACCGACCATCGCGATGCCAAGGCCCATGCAGGCTGCAATCGCCGATTTGGTCTGGTTCTTGGACCCCATCCCCCCCAGCGTACAAAAGGCCAGGAAATAAAGGGCGAAATATTCGGCAGGGCCAAACTTATAGGCCACGTTGGCCAACCACGGGGCCATCAGGATCAGCCCGACAGTGGCCAGAAACGCCCCCACAAAGGAGGCGACACCGGAAATGACCAGCGCCTCACCCGCGAGGCCCTGTTTGGCCATGGGGTAGCCATCCAGCGTGGTCATCATCGCCGGTTCGTCGCCCGGAATGTTCAGCAAGATGGAGGAGATGCGCCCGCCATACATTGCCCCATAGTAAACCGAGGTCAGCAAAACCAGCGCCGAAATGGCGTCGAACCCCATTGAAAATGAGATCGGGATCAGCAATGCCACACCGTTGGAGGGCCCAAGCCCCGGCAGCGCGCCGATGATCGTGCCGACAAAGCAGCCGATGAACGCCAGCATCAAAGTGTAAGGCGAAAGCGCGATGGAAAACCCGAGCTCAAGGTTTGATAATATATCCATGGGGAAATCCTTAGCCCATCAGGGCAGGGGGCAGGCCTTTGAGACCAAGGCCGAGGACGAATTTGAACAGAACGAAAAGCCCGACACCAAGGCCAAGCCCGGTTAGGGCGGCACGTTTCGGTTTGGGATCGATCTGATAGCTAAGTATGCCTGAGACAATAATCGTGGGCAGGATGAAGCCTAAAGGCTTGATCATAAACGCATAGGCGATCAGCACCACCAAAGCCACGCCAAGGTTTAGCAAAGTGCGCCCAATGGGCCATTCGACCTCTGGGTCGGGTCGCAAGACCATCATCACAGCGCATAGCAACGTCACGCAGCCGACCAAATATGGAAAGACCCGCGGGCCAACCGGGTCGGACATAAAGCTGGTGCGGATGGCCGTGGCGCCGAGGAGATACCCCAGCGCCACAACGATCATGACCAGACCGAAAATCCGGTCACCACGCATTACTGGATAACCCCGATTTCCTTGGAAAGAACCACGGTATCGGCGATCACGCCATCAACCCAGGACTGGAAATCGCCACCAACTTTGGTGAACGGTGCAAGGCCGTTTTCGGTCATCGCGGCCTTCCACTGGTCGCTATCGGCGACTTTTTGCAGGCGTTCAGCCCACATGTTGAAGTCTGCATCCGAAATGTCTTTCGGCACGTAAAGCCCGCGCCAGTTCACGGCAACTACGTCAAAGCCTTGCTCGCGCGCGGTGGGGATGTCTTCAAAGCCGGGCACACGCTCTTCGGTCAGCACGGCAAGGGCGCGCACATCACCCGAACGGATGAAGCCCACGATTTCCGACATGTCGCCGGTCATCGCCTGGGTAAAGCCACCGATGGTTTGGGTGATCGCATCCGCGCCGCCATCGACACCAATGTACTTGATCTTGGTGATATCGTTGAAGCCAGCCGCTTTCATAACTTGCAGCGGTTTCATGTGGTCAAAGCCGCCTACAGCCGAACCGCCTGCAAAAGCCACCGAACCCGGATCAGCCTTGATCGCCTCAACCATGTCAGACAGGTTTTTGAGCGGGCTATCCTTGGCCACAACGATCACGCCCGGATCAGCACCGATGGCACCGACAAAGCGCACCATATCGGCGGTCAGGCCGGCAAAAGCGTTTTGCGCAAGGCGGGTGGTGGTTGCCGAGGATGCTGCCACGATCAGGTCGGCATCGGTACTGCGTTCGGATGCGACATGGGCAAAAGCCACACCGCCGCCGCCGCCTGCCATGTTGGTCACGCGAACGGGCGCATCAACCGCCTTGATTTCATAGAGGATGTTGCCGATTTGACGGCAGGTGAAATCCCAGCCGCCGCCGGGGTTTGCCGGTGCGATGCACTCAGTCGCCGAAGCTGAACTTACGGACATAGCGGAAAGCAAGGCGCTGGTACCCAGCACTTTGAGCATGGTCATTTTCATTGGTGTCCTCCCAGACATATGATGTGCGTAAGGCCCGACGGACACGGGCTCTTGCATGGCAGACGATTCCCGTCAAAGCTGACACTAACCTGTCATGGTAAGATATTGAGGAAATAAAGGTGCGATTTTTGCTGGTCGAGGATAGTCCGGAGCTGGCGCGATCGGTTCGTGATTTGCTGGGTTTGGATGGGCATGGGGTGGATTGGGCAGGCACTTTGGCCGAGGCGCAAGATTGCCTGAGTGCGGCGTCTTATGATTTGATATTACTGGATATTATGTTGCCAGATGGAGATGGGCGGCGGTTTTTGCAGGCCCAGAGAAGGGCGGGTCATGACACGCCCGTTATCGTGATGACGGCCCGCGCGGCGGTGTCGGACCGGGTGGATGTGCTTGATAGCGGGGCGGATGATTACATTACCAAACCTTTTGATTTCGCAGAACTGGAGGCGCGGGTCCGTGCGGTTTTGCGTCGCCGGGGCGGGGCGGCCAGCACGGTGCGCCGCTATGCTGATCTGTCGTTCAACCCCCTTACGGCCACGGTCACCATTGCAGGCGAGGCGCGAGATCTGCGCAATCGAGAGCTGCGCTTGTTCGAGATTTTGCTGGGCGCGCCGGACCGGATTTTCAGCAAGGACCAGCTTTGTGACCGGCTGTTTTCCTATGCGGAATCCGTCAGCGACAATGCGATTGAGGTCTATGTGGGCCGCTTGCGCAAGAAGCTGGCAGGATCATCCGCGCGGATTGAGACGGTGCGGGGGCTTGGCTACAGGCTGACCTGCGGATGAGGCTGTTTTTACCCAATGGCTCGCTGCGCGCAAAGCTGGTGTTGCAGCTTTTGGTGGTGGCGGCAGTGCTCGCGGTGACGCTTTATTTTACGGTGCGCGCCACCGCAGACCGCGCGGCAGAGGCCACGCAGGATGCAATTCTGGGCGCGGCGACAACCTCCATCGCCGAGCAATTACGCGCCACGGAGGAGGGGGTGGAGGTGGATCTGGCCTATGCCACATTCTCTATGTTGGGGGCGATGGGGCAGGACCGTTTATTCTACCGCATTGATATAGATGGGGAAACGGTGACTGGTTATGATGATTTGCCGCTGCCTGTGGTGTTTCCTGCCGCGCTAGCGGCAGAGTTCTATACCAGCCCCTATCTGGATACAGAGCTGCGCATCGCCGCTGTGGCGCGCAGCATGGTGGTGGGCAATGGCCCGGTGCCGGTGACGGTGCTGGTGCTGGTGGGCCAGACA
>CALEMZ010000226.1 GCA_937910975.1 uncultured Pseudorhodobacter sp.
CAGATCATAAAGCCCCCGGCCTGCGTGGGTCTCGATATAGGTGAGGGGTTTGTCTTTTTGGGTGAGGTAATCGAGCATCCACGCAAGGAGCGCGTGCTTGTGAACATCGGCCGGGTTTCCGGCGTGGTAGTGGTGTTGATAACTGAGCATGGGGCTTGGTAGCAGGCCAGACGAGCGGCGGAAAGAGCGTATGTTTCGCGTCGTACAGGCGTAGCACATCCGTAGCTGCGGGTTGTGGGCCGGATTGGGGGATGGAACTCACCGCTTTCGCAATTTTTCTAACGAACTGATATTTATTATGATTACCTGAAGGCCATGACGATTAGTATCAGTATATTGCACCTCTTATTGTACCCAGCAATGCGCCAAAGCGCTCACATCTGATGTGGAGCAATCACCGGGTTCTGTTCCTGCATGAAGTGAATCGTTTTGCTGGAAGCGTCGGCTAAGACGGAGGCGGTGAATGGTAAGCCATTCTTGCGGCTGGCAGACTGTCCTGCGAGCGCGGCAATCTGGCTTTGACAGCGCCAGAAGCTGTCCGCATTGGGTGTCTGGATATTCCAATTGAAGCTCTGGACGGTCAGGCTGCGACTGGGATGACATCGTCTTTTCCAAGGCTGTTCAATAGCGGAACCAGAATGTCGAGGAAGACCGGATCGTCGTCGACGGCAAGGAGTTTCATGACCAAACCTTTTCATTGCGCGTGTCTTCACTATTCGGCGGGTATTACGCGCGTTTCTTCTTCCCGCGATATTGAAATAGCGAAAAACTCTGTCAAATTTAAGGCAATAGCCATGCACTGTTCTGCATCACCCCTCCGTCTGCCGTGATGCTATTTTGTGCAGTGCTATCAATTCGTTCGGTCAGCGTTCAGGTTGCTGACCTAAAGGTACGCCAGTGTGTTCACATCTTTGTAAGATACCTTCCCGCACTGGAAAGTCTGGCTGGCCAACCCGGTTCCGCCATGGGTTTGGATGAAAGTAAAAGATAGCATTGAAATGCTGTTCAAGGGGCTTTCGTGCCTTGTTCTCTCGTCTCCGACCGTTTCTAGTGCGGATTGGTAGCCGGAAATGACGGCATTTCTTCAACTCGTCCGCCGTCCATTTATGGCGGATTGACTTGACCGATGCAGCAGGCGGATGAACTTGTTGGTTTCAAGAAACGCCGAATGTGCGAACCACAGCTTCATCGGTTCCATTTCATCAAGCACAATCTTGGCGACCCCGCGGTTCTCGGAGCTGACGCTCCATTCCGGCACTACGCCATAGCCCAGACCTGCCTCGACCAACCGGGTAACGCTGGTAGAGCCCGAGGCCGAAGTATCGATGCGCGGTGGCGCATGCATTGCGCGGGCAAGAAACTCCATCGAGCCGGTGCGCACCATTTGCCCGGCTTCGTAAGTAATGAAAGGCCGGTCCCGAAAGAAACTCAGATCCGGGGTCTTTTGGTCCGGGCCGGGCGGTGGCACTGGCCAATCCTGAGGGTAGATCAATGCTAATTTGTAAGTGCCCAACAGATGCTGGATGATTCCGGGGTGGCCGAAGCTGCGCTCGGACACTGCAGCATCCAGCGCGCCTTCCATCATCATCTTTTCCAAAGTGGTGTCGCGTTCGTAAAATGCCAATTCGATCTCTGGGGCTGCAGCACGGAATGTACGCAGAATTTCGGGAAAGAAATGATGAAACAGCGCCTGTGGCACACCGACCCTTAACACCGATCGCACATCGTGCAGCAGCACCGATAGCCGTGACAGAATGGTTTCCAGTTCGTCGCCTAGTGAGGCGTGCAGGGCCCGGCCCAACGGCGTCAGCGTGATCCGGCGCGAGCCTTTCTCGGCCTCAATCAGCCGCGCTCCATAAACCTGCTCAAGCCGTCGGACGTGATTTGCCGCCGATTGGTACGAGATGTTCAATTCGCGCGAGGCCGCCGAAAAAGATCCGGTGCGCGCAACCAGGTGAAAGGTCTGCAACAGCGAGATATCGACCTTGGCGCGTTTCTCACCGCGTTCGGGGGGGGCTTTGTCTGCGGCCATGCGCGATCCTTCGGGTTCAGGCAGCGCCGACGGGTGGCCTTGCCGGATCAAGAAGATCAAAGAACGGGCTGGCACGCAAGAGTGCCGGCCCGATCGCCCCGGGCGCAATCAGGCCGCCATCCATTGGCATTCGGGTGCAGATCAAATCGGTCATGGCGCAAACATGGGCGGCGGTGGCGGTACCTATGGCGCTGTAGCAATGCCCCGCAACTGTGGCGGCATGCAAGAATTGCTTGGTCCAGATTTCGGCTGCATCCGGGGTTGGTCGGACACGCAGGGCAATCAGAACACGGTCATTTTCGGTATGGGGCAGGGCGGTCTTGAGCAGGCTGCGCAATTGGTAAAGACGCTTTGCAAGGCCCATATCATCAAGAAGGAACTGCATGTAATCAAGATGGCCAGGATAGCGCAGGGTTTTGAAAACCAAGCTGCCGATCCGGCCGGTATGCTGCCGCGCCAGCGCATCCAGACTGCCGGCCGTGGTGAATGCCTCATAGGTGCCGCCCTCCAGTGCGACAACTTCGGCTTCGGCCAAGGGTGGCAAGGCGACCAGTTCACCGCCTTTGATCGCAAGGCACGGGTTGGTATATTCGTCGATCAACCCATCAATGCTCCAGATATTGGCATAGCCAAGCCGGTTCGTGGGGTGGGCTGGCAGAACTCCGACAAAAACGGTGACTTCTGCCTCTGGTCCGACACGGGCCAAGACTTCGGCGGCAAGGCCCGTCACATGCCCCGGTGCAAGCCCGCAGCCGGAGGCAAAGCAAAGCTGATGGCCCTGTGGCAGATCGCGCACCAGTTCAGCTACTGCATTGCTGGCAGTGCCGTTTTCAAGGATATCCAGATAGTGATTGCCGTTTTCATAGGCGAGCCTGGCCAACTCCACGGGCGAGGTCGAGGCGTCGGTCAAGATTACAGCGCGTGAGTTGGTCAAAAATCGACTGAGATCGTCGCGAAATCCGGCCCCGCTTGGTGCTGCGGTGGCAAGGCCGTTGCGCGCGGCAAGTGCCAAAGCGTCGCCGTCTGGTGATGCGATCACGGCGGTAAAGCGGCTGTCTTGCCCCAGCATGGCAGAAATGCGTTGCCCCATTCGTCCCGCACCAATAACGAGAATCGGAATTGCGGTCATCCTTATACCCTTCAGCCGTGAAATCGGGACAAAAAGCCACGCAGGCGTTCTGATGTCGGGTTGCGCAGAATTTGATCGGGGCTACCTTCTTCGGCAATTTTACCCTGTTCCATGAAGATCACCCGACTGGCGACGTCGGCAGCAAAGCTCATCTCATGCGTCACCAGAACCATGGTCATGCCACCGATGGCTAGTCGACGGATCACCTCCAAAACTTCGCCGACCAATTCGGGGTCAAGTGCCGATGTGACCTCGTCAAGCAGAAGCACTTCGGGGCGCATCGCAAGCGCGCGGGCAATCGCCACCCGCTGTTTCTGACCGCCTGACAGATGTGCGGGGTAAGCCTGCGCCTTGTCGGCCAATCCGACCTGCGCCAGCAGATCCAGCGCATAGGCATCGGCCTCGGCGCGACCCTCGCCCAGCACTCGTATCGGGCCAGAGGTAATGTTCTCCAGCACCGTAAGATGTGGGAATAGGTTGAAGTGCTGAAAGATCATTCCGACTTTGCGGCGCAACTCTCCCGTGCCGATTGCCGGAGCCTTGGCGTGGAACTTTGGGCTGACGATGCGGCCCTGAAACAACACTGTGCCGTCCGTCGGGGTTTCGAGCATATTTAGGCAGCGGATCAGTGTTGATTTTCCCGATCCAGACGGACCGATCAGGCCCAGCACCTCACCGGGAGCAAGATCAAGGTCAATGTCTTTCAAAACCTTGAGCGCTCCAAAGGATTTGCACAGGCCGCGTACCGAAATTGCAGGCGTGATATTGGTCATGATTTCTCCGCTCAGTCGCTGCGCCGCATGCGGCGTTCAAAATGATCCGCGAGTTGCGTCAGCGGAAACAGCATGGCAAAGTAAAGAATTGCCGCTATGCTGTAGGCCTCAAGCGGACGATAGGTTTCCGAGGTGACGACTGACGTCATGTAGGTTAACTCGGCAATCGAAATGACATAAAGTAGCGAGGTATTCTTAAGCTGCATTATCGATACGTTGATAAAGGACGGCAGCATGTTTTTCACTGCCTGCGGCATAATGATATACCGCATCGATTGCACACCCGACATACCGATCGCTGCGGCCGCTTCGCGTTGGCCCTTATCGACCGCAAGGATGCCGCCGCGGAAAATCTCGGAGTAGAACGATCCGACATAAAGCGATAGCGTCAGAAGCCCCGCCATTGTGTTGGAAATGGTGATCCCCAAGATCATCGGAAGCGCATAATAAGCCCAAAGGATCTGCACCAGAAGTGGTGTGCAGCGAAACAGTTCCTGATAGCTGCGCGCGATCAGGCGTAGCCACCAGAAGCGCGACAACCGCGCAAAGCAGGTGGCCAGGCCAACCAAAATGCCCAAGATGATCGAGCCTGCAGTATACAGGAAAGTCACCCATACCCCGGTTATGAACAAATCAAACGATTGGAAGATCGCGTAGAAATCCCAATTATACATGCGGCTGGCCTCCTAGCTGTCTTGTGGGGACGCGCGGGCCCGAAGGCCCGCGCTGCGGCGTTTTTAGCCGTTGATATCAAAGCCATCAGGCAAGTCGTCCAGCCCGATGTTGAAAGGCTCCAGCCCCTTCAGGATCCAGGTCTGGTTGTTGCCGACCCGGCGGTTATAATCAGCCCAAGCCGAAACAAAGCTCTTGAACGTCTCGTCAGCTGCGTAGTTGATGCCGATCACGGAAGGCGACGATAGGATCGGAGTTGGCACATAGACCTTGCCAACTGCCTCGTTCTTCTTGGTCATCACCATGCCGTTTAACACAGTGTTGATGATTGCATCGGCTTTGCCTGTGGCGACCGCCAGAACAGCTTCGTCACGGGTTTTGAACCGCAGGATGTTGGCCTTGGGTAAATATGCTTTGGTGATCTGATCTTGCGCCGAACCCAGATCAACCGCGATCGTATAGGCCGGATTGTTCAGTTCGGCCCAAGTCTTGCCGCCGAGTTCTGGTTTTGGCGAGATGATCACGAAGCTATTGTAGTAGGTCGGCGCAGAAAAGCTAACCGAAAGTGCCCGCTTGGGCAGGGCGGTCAAGGCAAAGGCCAGATCGACTTTACCCGACTGGACATCAAGGATTGAGTTGGCCCAGCTGCTTTCGACAATCTCCAGCTCCACGCCCAGTTCATTGGCCATGTCCTTACCCATTTCGACAACAAAGCCGCGCCATTCGCCAGTGCGAGGGTCTTTCGTGAAATAGGGGTCTTCGTTCAAGATGCCGGCGATGCGCAGGGCGCCGTGCGCGCGGATTTCATCCAAGGTAGTGGATTGTGCCTGTGCCACCGTGATGCTTGCACCCAACGCCAGCGCCGCTGCTGCAACCCCGTTCACGAGCTTTTTGAAAAACATTATCTGATACTCCATGTTGATGCGGCAAAGCCGCTTTTGCATTCATTGCCGTTCCGCCTCGCTGCTTGGGCCGGATGTAATTAGACGACCCCTAATTGTGATTTCAATCAATACAAGAAAGGGCAGTGTTGCTATAAGATTTATTATATCTTTTGGTTTGCTTTGCCTCAATGGCCAACGTCACAGCTTTCTATTCCAAATATTATTGTATGTTAGGGGCTATTTTTTGCATCGCGCGGCGCCGTGCTCCGGTCTAGCGTAAGGTTAGGATAGAAACTTCGGAGCATAGCCTTGGCACCTAAACCCGACTTTGACGTGGCCATTGCCGGGGCGGGTATCATCGGAGCCTCGGTGGCTTGGCACCTGTGCCGCGCCGGTCTGAGGGTTGCGGTGATTGATGCCGTCGGACCGGCAGCCGCGGCATCTGGTGCTTCTGACGGAGCTGTTTCGGTAGCTTCGAAGAAGCCAGGTCTGATGGCGCGGTTGGCCTCGGGATCGCTGCAATACAGCCGTGCATTGGCTGTCGGCGGGGTGCTGGAGGGCGCGTTTAGTTTCCGGCCAGCCTATGTTTTTGGCAGTGGCGCGGTGGAGTTGGACGCCTTGGACGCGTTGGTCGCCATGCTTGGATCGCTGGCGGGGCCGGTGCGCGTGGTCAAGGATGGCCATGCGACGCTTTTGCCCGGCTTGGGTGAACAGGTGGACCGACTGGTGGTGCTGGACGGCGAGGGCCACATGCCCGGGCACAAAGCGGTACGCGCCTATCTGGCCACCCCTGGTGTCACTCCGATCTGGCCCGCCCAGATCGTAGGGATTGAGGCGGATGCGGTCGGGGTGACACTGAATCTTGGTGCCCGGCAGCTGCGGGTCAGTTATCTTGTGGCAGCGCTGGGCGTTTCAACGCCTACGCTTTTTCCCGGAATGCCAATTTTGCCGCGCGCCGGTCAGTTGATTGTAACTGACCGGGGGCCTCGCGGCGCTCTGCCCGGCGCGCTGACTGCTGCCGCCTATTTGGTGGCCAAGACTGCCTCGGGCGCCAGCTTGCCACGACCGCCAGTGGTGATTGATCCGCTGGCCACCGGGCAATATTTGATTGGCTCCTCACGTGAAGACCATAGCGACATCTCCCGCGTCGATTTCGCAACCCTGCGATTGCTGCTTTCGCGAGCCAGCGCTGCTTGGCCAGCGCTGCGTGATCGGCGGGTTATCCGTGCCTTTGCCGGAGTGCGTGCGGCGGTGCCCGATGGTTTGCCGATTGTCGGGCCACTGCCCGATGCGCCACGTGTGATTATGGCGACCGGGTTCGAGGGCGACGGCATCTGCCTTTCAGCGCTTATCGGGCGCGAGGTCGCGCTGATGGCGCGGGGTGAGGCACCGCAGGCGGAATGGGCCACCGATCTGGCAGCGCTATCTCCCGCGCGCTTCACCGCCCTGCGGCGCGAGGGGGCTGCATGAACGTTATGATTCATTGGCAGGGCCGATCGCTGCCATTTAAGCCCGGAGAAACCGTGGGCTCAGCACTTTTTCGCGCCGGGGTTATGCAATTCGGTCGGGCGGCTACCGGCCAGGCCCGCGCGCTGTTTTGCGGCATCGGCCAATGTCAGGGCTGCCTGATTCGCGTCGATGGGCGTGTGTCCGAGGCCTGCCTTTTGCCTTGCCGCGATGGTATGCTCGTGACCCCTTTCGAAGGGGACGAGAATGTCTGAGCGTCCCGTTCTCGTGGTTGGGGCCGGTCTGGCCGGGCTGTCGGCGGCCATCGAATTGGCCCAAGCCGGAATCGCGGTGGTGGTGGTCGATCAGGCGCAAGCCCCGGGCGGGGCTGTACATCGTCAGCCGTTGACCGGGGTGCGATCGGTTGCTTCCGCCATGCAGGCCCGGCGTTGGGCTGCCGTCATGGCCGGGGTGCAGGCGCAGGGCGCCGCGATTACCATACGCTGTGGTACGCGTTTTGGCGGGGTGGACCATACCGGTGCCGTGTTGTTGACCGGTGCAATGGCGGCGCTGATCCGACCTCGGGCGCTGGTTTTGGCGGTTGGTGCCAGTGAGCGGGTGCAACCACGCCCCGGCTGGACCCTGCCCGGTGTGCAAACCGCCGGTGCAATTCAGACCAGAATCAAGACCTTGGCCGAGGCTCCCTCCGGGCGGGTGCTATTGGCCGGCTCCGGCCCGCTGCTGCTGGCGGTCGGGGCGGAGTTGTGCCGCATTGGTCGCCCGCCAGAGGCGATCATAGAGACGGCTCGTCCGCTTCGCCCGCTCGCTGCCCTTGGCCTGCCGTTGCCTTATCTGACCGAGGCCGCGGGCTATCTGGCGCGGCTTTTTCTGGCGCGGGTGCCGTTACTTTGGGGCGCGCATCTGACCCGGATTGAGACGGGTAATACGGGGCTTTTGGCACATGTCGAAACCCGCAGAGGCGCGCAAACATTCACCGCCGATCTGATTGGTCTGCACGACGGTATCCGCCCCAATGACACCGGGCTGACCGACAGCAAAGCACTCCCGGTGCTACGCTTGGGTGATTGCCGCGAGGCTTTGGGCGCGCGTGCTGCTTTGGCCGATGGGCAGGCAGGCGGGGCTGCATTAGCCGCGAAATTGCTAGGGCGCGCTGCTCCACCCCCCTCGTCCGAACTTAACCGCCAGCGTGCCGCGCAGGCCCGTTTGGCGCAAATTTATACCCATGATGGTGCGACGCGGCTTGCCGATATGCCGGACGATACCGTGATTTGCCGCTGTGAAAACCGTACGTTGGCGGATCTGCGCGCCCTTGGCACAGCCCCGACTGACCGCGAGCTACGCCTCGATGGCCGTTTTGCGATGGGGGCATGTCAGGGTCGGTTCTGCGCCGAATGGGTGGGGCGGATCACTGCGCCAACCCAATTGCGCCAGCGCATCGGAGCGGCGCGCTGGCCTGCCAGTCCAATCAACATCGCCGACTTGTTGGCAGCGCTCGATACTCTTGAAGGAGAAACAAAATGACCCTTGCCACCCCGATGCGTGCCACCGAAGTGACGGAATTTACCGTCCGCAATCCATGGTCCGGCGCGTTGCTGGCGACGCTGCCGCAAACCTCGCAGACGGAAATCTTGGCAATAGTCGCCCGCGCTCAGGTTGCTGCTGCCGGATTTCGCACCTCGACACCCTATCAGCGCCGCGAGTTACTGAATCGGCTTGCCGATCTGATCGCCCGCGACGCCGAAGCAATGGCCCAGACCATCAGCGCCGAAATGGGCAAGACCATCACAGAGGCGCGCGGCGAAGTGCGCCGGGCGCAGAACACGCTTCGTCTTTCGGGTGATGCCGGCACTTTTCTTGATGGCGAAGTGCTGCATTGCGCCATTGTCTCGGGCGGGGTGGACCGGCAGGCGGTGGTGACCTATGTGCCTACCGGCGTTGTGGCCGCGATCACGCCGTTCAATTATCCGGTCAATCTTTTGTGCCACAAGCTGGGCCCCGCAATTGCAGCTGGCAATGCGGTGGTGGCAAAGCCCTCACCCAAGGCACCGTTGGCGGCGGATCACCTTGTGCGGCTGACCGTGGAGGCGGGCTTTCCTGCCGATCTGGTGCAGATCGTTCATGGCGGTGCGGAGGCGGCACTGGGGCTTGCCCGCGCCCCGATTGATCTGTTGTCCTTTACGGGTGGTGGGCTGGCGGGGCTGGCGCTGAAGCGCGCAAGCGGGCTGGTGCGCTGTTTGATGGAACTGGGGGGGAACGATCCGTTGATTGTGCTGGCCGACGCAGATCTTGCAGCCGCCGCCGCCACCGCAATTGCACAACGATTTGAGATTGCAGGACAAAGTTGCGCCGCAGTGAAGAAACTTTATGTCCATAGCACCGTTGCCGCCGAGTTTACCGAACGCCTTCTGGCCGGAGTTGCAGCACATCGTTCCGGTGATCCAAGCCTCCCCGAGACGCAAATGGGCCCCGTGATTGACCAAGCTTCCGCTGTCGACATCGTTGCGCGGATGACCGAGGCGCAATCTGCAGGGGCACGCGTGCTGGCAGGTGGGACGCGCGAGGGCGCGCTGGTGGTGCCTGCCGTGATGGCGGACGTACCGCAGGCTTCGCGGCTATTTTCCACCGAAACATTCGGCCCGGTGTTGGCAATGCGGCGCTTTGACGATCTGGCTCAGGTTGTGAGTGAGGTTAACGCCAGCGAATTTGGCCTGCAGGCAGGGGTCTTTACCAATGATCATGCGGCGATCAGGCAACTTGGCCGGAGCTTGCAGGTCGGCGGTCTGATGGTCAACGAGGGCCCTGATTTCCGCGCCGAACATGTGCCGTTTGGTGGGATCAAAGGCTCAGGCTTAGGCCGCGAAGGCGTTCGCATCGCACTGCGCGAGATGTCGGAGACCCGCGTGGTGATCGACTGATGGAACAGTTGGAATTCCATTTCGCGCACCGTCTCAGTTTATACCGCGCCGCCGACATTGCTGCGCCTGCATCGCTATGAAAGGTAAACCATGATCAACCGCTTTGATGGCGTATTTACAACACTTGTCACCCCATTCACAGAAATTGGCACCATTGATTGGCCAGCCTTTGATGCGTTGATCGAGCGCCAATTAGCCGCAGGTATTGCCGGGCTGGTGCCCGTCGGCACGACGGGTGAGGCGGCAACGTTAAGCTGCGACGAAGCACTGGCGCTGATAGCCCACACGGTAAAGCGGGTGGCCGGGCGCGCCTATGTTCTTGCGGGCACCGGCAGCAATTCCACGCCGAAATCGATAGAAGCCACCTGCCGCGCCACAGATGTTGGCGTGGATGGCGTGCTGTTGATTACGCCCTATTACAACAAGCCTAGTCAAGCGGGGTTGGTCGCGCATTTCGGCGCCATTGCAGCGGCGACCTCGGTTGATGTCATGCTCTATTCGGTGCCAGGGCGTACGGGAATAGCGATCACGCCGGAAACCACCGCCGAACTGGCCGCCACATTTGCCAATATCATTGCGATCAAAGAGGCTGGCGGCGACGTCGCGCGTGTCACCGCCCTACGCGCCGCTTGTGGGCCGGAATTTGTGGTTCATTGTGGTGATGATGCACTGGCATTGCCTTTTTTTGCACTGGGAGCAAGCGGGCTGACCTCGGTTTTGTCAAACTACGCCCCTACGGAATGTGTTGCCCTTTACAAGGCATGGTCCACCGGCAACCAGAACACGGCTTTGGTATTGCATGATCGGTTGGCACCACTTTCTGCGGCGATGTTCGTCGAAAGCAGCCCCAGCCCGGTGAAACGCGCGCTGGCGCTGGCCGGGCGCATGCGCGATGAGGTCCGCTTGCCGCTGGTGCAACTGTCGCCTGCAGCAGATCAACTGTTGCGTCATGAACTGACGCGGTTCGGCGAATAGCCAAGCTGAACGAGGCAATGATCAAGATATCTATGAACGCGCTGGCCCGAGAGTTCCCCTTGCCTATCCTCTCGGGTTCACCAGTCGCCCCATGATATGGGCCGCCGTCAGCGTGCCGATGCGTGTGCCGGCCTCGGTCACAGCGATTTCCGAAACACCGTCGCGCATGGCTTCCATGATGGTGATCACCGGGGTTTCTGCGTCAAGTTCCATCGTCGCAATGCTCGCCCCGGATTGCATCACATCGCGGGCGGTCAGGACCGAGAGCGGGTTCATATGGGCGACGAAATCGGCGACGTAATCGGACACCGGGTTGGCAATGATCTCGCGCGCGGTGCCACATTGTACGATGCGCCCGCCCTCCATCAAGGCGATGCGATTGCCAATTTTGAAGGCTTCGTCCAAGTCGTGTGACACGAAAACGATGGTGCGTTTCAGGCTGGATTGCAGCTCCAGCAGCTCATCTTGCAGGCGCGCGCGGATTAGGGGATCTAGCGCGGAGAAGGGTTCATCCATCAACAGGATCGGCGCATTGGTGACAAAGGCGCGGGCAAGGCCGACGCGTTGTTGCATGCCGCCCGAAAGTTCTCCGACTTTTCGGTCCGCCCATTGGGAAAGGTTCACGAGCTTGAGCTGCTCCTCCACCGCGCCATTGCGCTGGGAGGCAGATTGGCCAGCAAGCTCCAGCCCGAGGCCGACGTTCTCGCACACGGTGCGCCAGGGTAGCAGGCCAAAGGCTTGGAAAACCATGGCAATATTGGAAAGGCGCAAGCGGCGTAGGGTGGCTTTATCGGCATGGGTGACAGATGTCATCCCATCGCCATCCTTCACCCGCACCTCGCCGCGCACCACAGGGTTCAACCCATTTACGCCGCGTAACAGCGTGGATTTGCCCGAACCGGAGAGGCCCATCAGCACCAAAATCTCGCCCTCGGCCACGTTAAGCGAGCAATTATGCACGCCCAGAACCTGCGCCGTGGCTGCCTGAATTTCGGGGCGTGATTGGCCCGCATCCATCAGGGGCAGGGCGATATCGGGCCGATCGCCAAAGACGATGGAGACATTGTCAAATTCTACGGCATTCCCGGTCATTTCTTGCGCACCTCCAGCATGACGCGCAGCACGGTGGCCAAGGCGACGATAACAAAGCCGGATTCGAAGCCAAGATCGGGTTTCATCCGGTTTAG
Organism: uncultured Pseudorhodobacter sp.; assembly: GCA_937910975.1. Classification (GTDB taxonomy): domain Bacteria; phylum Pseudomonadota; class Alphaproteobacteria; order Rhodobacterales; family Rhodobacteraceae; genus Pseudorhodobacter. The sequence continues at coordinate 12,035 of CALEMZ010000226.1, forward strand.
GCCGTTGAGAACAGGCTGGCCAAGCCCGCCTGCGCCGACCAGCGTGGCGATGACGACCATGGAAAGCGAAAGCATGATTGTTTGGTTCAGCCCCACCATGATTTGCGGGAATGCAGAGGGTAGCTCTACCTTCAGCAGCTTTTGCATGGGCGTGGCCCCAAAGGCAGTTGCTGCCTCGGTAAGGGCGGTGGGTGTGGAAGATATACCCAAATGGGTGAGGCGGATGGAGGCGGGCAGGGCGAAGATCACCGTAGCAATTAGGCCGGGCACCGCGCCAAGACCGAAAAAGATAACCGCAGGAATAAGATAGACAAAGGTTGGCAGGGTTTGCATCAGATCCAGAACCGGCTCGATGAAGCTGTAGACCCATTTTTTGCGTGCTGCCAGAATGCCCATTGGGACGCCCAGACCCATGCAGACAAAGCAAGAGACGAGGATCAGCGAGAGGGTTTCGATGGTGCGGTCCCAATAGCCCTGATTGATGATGAACAGCATGCCAAGGCCGACGACAATAGTCTTTTTGTAGCTGCGTTGCAGCGCGTAGGTGAGGGCCATGAAGGCCAGCGTCATGCCAATGGGGCCGATTGTCTCGATGCTCAGCGTTACCGCGTCGATCAGCGCCTCAATGCCATCGGACATTATATCGAAGACGCCGGAAGCATGAGTTTTCAACCAACTCACCGCCGCCTGCGCCCAAGCGCCGACGGGAATTTTGAGATCGGTCAGGAAATCGACTAACAGGGGTTGAAGCGCCATGCTGATCCTTTGAGCAAAGAAATAAGGCCCCGATCTTGCCGGGGCCTTTGGATTTAGTTGGCGAGTGCTGCGGTGACCGCAGCCATCGCATCGCCGCCATCCTTGGTGGTCACGCCGTCCAGCCAGCCTTTCAGCGTGTCCGGGTTGGCGGCCAGCCAAGCTTTTGCGGCTGCTTCCGGCTCAGCGCCGCCATCAAGGATCGCGCCCAGGATCTCATTTTCCAGCTTTAGCGTGAACTCAAGATTTTGCAGCAGCTTGCCCGTGTTGGCACATTCCGTGACATAGCCCGCGCGGGTGTTGGTGGCCACAGTCGCGCCGCCCAGATCGGGGCCGAAAAAGTCATCGCCGCCGGGCAGGTAGGTCATGTTGATGTTGGCGTTCATCGGATGCGGCTCCCATCCGAGGAAGACAATCGCCTCATTGCGCTCTTCGGCGCGGCTGGCTTGCGCGAGCATGCCTTGCTCGGAGGATTCGACCACCTCAAACCCCTTGAGGCCAAACGCATCGCCGTCAATCATATCCATGATCAGGCGGTTGCCGTCATTGCCCGGCTCAATGCCATAGATCTTGCCATCCAGCGCCTCTTTGGCCTGTGCGATGGAGGCGAAATCGGTGACGCCGGCAGCAACCCCTGCGGCATTGGTGGCCAGCGTGTATTTCGCGCCGGTCAGGTTGGTGCGCACCGTGTCCACGGTGCCTGCGTCGCGGTAGGCGGCGATATCTGCCTCCATCGTCGGCATCCAGTTGCCTAGAAACACGTCGATATCGCCCTCAGCCATGGAGGCATAGGTGACAGGAACCGAAAGCACTTTGGTTTCGGTTTCATAACCGAGAGCCTGCAGTACGAGGCTGGTCACGGCGGTGGTGGCGGTGATGTCGGTCCAGCCAACATCGGAAAAGGTGACTTTTTCGCAGCCCGCAGCGGCGGCGGGGCCAGCAAGTACGAACGCGGTGACGCTGGCCAAAAGGCAAAGTTTGATATTGCGCATGTGGTTTCCCTTGGTTGGTTCTGTTTTTTGTTGATTGACGAGTCAATAAACTTCACGGTAGCCCGGTTGGCAAGTATTTATTGGGAACCTGCAATGCCGAAACTTGGAATGGAGCCTATCCGAAAGACCGCTTTGGTCAAAGCTACGATCATGGAAATCGGGCGCGTAGGCTCTTTGGATGTGACTGTGGGGCAAATTGCGCGGCGTGCGGGCATGTCTACGGCCCTGGCGCACCACTATTTCGGCGGTAAAGAACAGATTTTTCTGGCCGCGATGCGCCATATCCTGTCGCTTTACGGCGCAGAGGTGCGTGGCGCGCTGTTGGTGGCAAAGACGCCGGAGGCGCGGCTGGAGGCGATTTTGCTGGCCTCATTCAGTGCCACGAATTTCCGACGCGAGGTGATAAGTGCTTGGCTGAATTTCTACGTT
>CALEMZ010000227.1 GCA_937910975.1 uncultured Pseudorhodobacter sp.
CTGTTGATCCAATGGCTCAGTTCTTGCATGGCATCCTCCAGATGTGATTTGCACCACTCTAGCCTTGCAAATTTGCTCGATAAAGAGGCAATATTCCAAAATCGTTTTGCATTTTTGCAAGGGTGGGGGCCATATGGACTGGGACGACCTGCGTATATTCCTCGCTGTGGCCCGCGCCGAAAGCCTTTCCGGGGCCGGAAAATCCCTGCGGATTGATCCCGCGACCGTGGGCCGCCGCATCGCGCGGCTTGAAGCAGGCCTCTCCGCGCGGCTTTTTAGCAAGACCCCGCAAGGCTACACGCTGACCGAAGACGGCAAACATCTGATGGACCCGGCGCTGGCCGCTGAAGCTGCCTTTGCCCGCGCCAGTGACAGCCTGCATAGCAGCGATACAAGCCTCACAGGGCAAATACGCCTCGGCGCCCCTGATGGCAGCGCCAATTACCTACTGCCTCAAGTTCTGACCCGGATCAGCGCCGAAAATCCGGGGCTGGAAATTCAACTCGTGGCATTGCCCCGCGTCTTCAACCTATCCAAGCGCGAGGCCGATATGGCCATCGCTGTTTCGCGCCCCGAAACCGGGCGGCTGACCGTGCAAAAGCTTACCGATTACCGCCTGCACCTTGCCGCCAGCCGTGAGTATCTGGCAAAACACCCCCCAATCACTAGCCGCGCAGACCTGAAACACCATCGTATCGTGGGCTACATCCCCGACATGATCTTTGACAAGGAGTTGGATTATCTGGGTGAATTCGGCACCTCCGCGCCGGACCTCTCATCCAACTCCGTCTCGGTGCAAACCCAATTGATGCGCGCGGGCGCGGGTCTTGGCATGGTGCATGATTTTGCCATGCCCTTCGCGCCGGAATTGGTTCAGGTGCTGCCAGAAGTATTGGCCCTGACGCGCAGTTTTTGGCTTGTGCGCCACGCGGATGATACCGGAATCGCCCGGATGAACCGTTTTACCGAGTTGTTGATCAGTGGTGTTCGCGCAGAATTGCAAAGACTTGAAGCTTTGACTTGACACAAAGCCCCCTGCGGGCTGACGCTTGGATAACTGGTAATATGGAGGTCGTGATGCTTGTTCAGCAAATCTTGCAATTGAAAACCGGAGGGGGGGTCTTCACCTTGCTCCCCAGCGCTACGTTGAGCGAGGCCGCAAAGTTGCTTTCAGAACATCGCATCGGCGCAATCATCATCTCAAAGGACGGCAAGCACGCGGCAGGAATCTTGTCAGAGCGCGATATCGTGCGCGAATTGGGCAAACGTGGCGTGGCCTGTATGGCCGACAGTGTGGCGAAAGTGATGACCGCCAAACTTATCAGTTGTAAGAAAAGTGACAGTGCCGATGATGTTATGCAAAAAATGACTGACGGACGTTTTCGTCATATGCCGGTGATGGAAGGTGACGAAATGATAGGCCTGATTTCCATCGGTGATGTCGTCAAGGCGCGCTTGTCTCAACTGGCAATGGAAAAAGATGCGCTGGAAGGCATGATTAAAGGGTTCTAAGGCAAGGCTCGCCGATTTTTCTGCGAAGAGTTTGAATTGCCGTCGAAAAATAGGCGCCCTTTGACGCAGGTTTCGCCCTTGCAATCACGTGTGCAATATTGTTGCGTGGGCCGACTTACAAAGGAGCAGCCATGCGCACCGGTCTCTACCCCGGAACTTTTGACCCGATCACCTTGGGTCACACGGACATCATTCAGCGTGCCATGGCTTTAGTGGATCGGTTGGTTATTGGCGTGGCGATTAACCGGGGCAAGTCACCCTTGTTTAGCCTGGAAGAACGGGTCGCCATGGTCGAAGCGGAAATTGCACCCATCATCGCCAAGACGGGCGGGCAGATTGTGGTGCATCCGTTTGAGAACCTGCTGATTGATTGCGCGCGCGATGTTGGGGCCACGGTGATTGTGCGGGGCCTGCGCGCGGTTGCTGATTTTGAATATGAGTTTCAAATGGTTGGTATGAACCGCGCGATGGATGCCTCTATCGAGACCGTGTTCATGATGGCCGATGCGCGGCGCCAGGCAATTGCGTCAAAGCTGGTAAAAGAGATTGCGCGGTTGGGTGGCGATGTGACTAAATTCGTACCTCTTGCTGTGCGTGACGCTTTGATTGCGCGTTACGAGCAAGGTTAGCCGTTTTTGGAAGGGGCACTCAGTGGCCCCCTCCGGCGCTTGTCGGGTTCCGTGGTTTAACGTTGAACCGTCGATATAGAGTTATTTCAAAGATGAAATGGCGCCCTAGCGCCAAACTGCTTTGCTTGCGATCTGGTCGGCATCGCCCCGGAACAGGCCCAGATCCAGCGCAATATCCAACGGCAGCCGCGCAATCTCATTGCGGGTGGCGATATAGCGGGCTCGGTTTTGCAGCGCAGTCTTCAGGCGGTTGATCAGGTTTTTCATGTTCATTCTTGCGTCCATCGGAAAGTCTGACCCCATGTCAGCTTTCATGCAGCCTATATCGGTGCATATGCTTGCGCTAACAATGCATGGTTCCGGAGGGGCGCTATGACGGCAGCGCATGGCTGGAAATGGAAATGGACGCGTATTCGGCGTTCATTTATGTTTTAAAGCAATGTAATACGGAGAAAAGTTAAAGGAATTTCCCCATCGCCACAGCCGTATCTGCCATCCGGTTGGAGAAGCCCCATTCGTTGTCATACCAGGTCAGAATACGCACCATGGTGCCATCGAGCACCTTGGTTTGATCTAGGTGAAAGATCGACGAGCGTGGGTCGTGGTTGAAATCGGACGATACATTCGGCTGGTCGGTATAGCCCAGAACGCCCTTCAGCGGGCCGTTGGCCGCCGCGATGATAGCGGCATTCACCTCTGCCACGGTGGTGGGGCGCGACGCTTCAAACGTCAGGTCCACAACCGAGACATTCGGTGTGGGCACCCGGATTGCCACGCCATCAAGCTTGCCGTTCAACTCCGGCAGCACGAGGCCAACGGCCTTTGCCGCCCCGGTCGAGGTCGGGATCATGCTCAGCGCCGCCGCCCGCCCGCGATACAGGTCCTTGTGCATGGTATCCAGTGTCGGCTGATCGCCGGTATAGCTGTGGATCGTCGTCATGAAGCCTTTGGTAATCCCGATCGCGTCATTCAGCACCTTTACCACCGGCGCCAGACAGTTTGTGGTGCAAGATGCGTTGGAAACGATCAGATCGGCGGCTGTCAGCGTGCCATGGTTCACACCATAAACGATCGTTTTGTCAGCACCTTTGGACGGGGCCGAAACCAGAACCCGGCTCGCGCCATTTTCCAGATGCACCAAAGCCTTGTCCTTATCGGTGAATATCCCCGTGCATTCCATCACGATATCAATGTGTTTCCAGGGTAGTTCCGCCGGGTTGCGGATTGCGGTCACAGCAATCGGACCGCGGCCAACATCAATCGTCGTCTCGGTGGTTTTC
>CALEMZ010000228.1 GCA_937910975.1 uncultured Pseudorhodobacter sp.
CTACAATGCGCTAAAGCCCGATGACCTACTGCGAAACAATGAGGTTTTGGCCCTGCCTCGTCGGGTGGAGGCTGCGCCGTTCATCGGGACAGCGCCACAAAGCGGCACAATTGTGGGTGGCACAATTGCCCCCGCCCCGGTGGAGATAACGACGATTGCTTCAAGCGCGCTGGACCGGGCAGGTGGAGGTGCGACCCAGCCTGCCGCGAGCCCGGTCACGACCGAGCAACCGGGCCGGCATCGGGTGAAGCGGGGCGAAACGGCCTATTCGGTGGCGCGCACTTACGGGGTCAGCGTGAGGGCTCTGGCGGAGTGGAACAGCCTTGGCCCGGAAATGAACCTGCGCGAGGGGCAGTATTTGCTGATCCCAACCACAAAAGCAACGGGCGCAGCCCCTCTGAGCGCACCCGGCTACGGCTCTTCCACGCCAGTGCCGCCTTCTGCTGCAAAGCCGCTGCCAGAAGAAAAGACGACCCCTGCCGCCAGCAAGCCCAAGGACACCCCGGCCTCGCCGGATCTAAGCAAAAACCGGACGGCAGCCTCGTCTAGCGGCTTCATGATGCCCGTCGAAGGGCGGATCATTCGGGCCTTCGCGAAGGGCAAGAATGAGGGGATCGATATCGGGGCCGCGGTGGGCACCTCTGTCAAAGCTGTGGCAGATGGGGAGGTGGCGGTGATCAGCATGGGCACCGATCAGGTGCCTGTCCTCTTGATCCGTCACGCAGGGAATGTGCTGTCGATCTATGCGGGGATTGATGCGATCAAAGTCAAGAAGGGCGACAAAATCAAGCAAGGTCAGGCCATCGCGGTGATCCGCAAGGCAAACCCGTCCTTCTTGCATTTTGAGATCCGCAAGGGGACCGAGGCTGTTGATCCGATGACAATGCTTCAGTGAAACATGGGGCTGCGCGCAGGTATGTCCGCGCGCCCAATGCTTTGTTTCACCAAAAACGAAAAATGTCTTAAAGCGCTTAGATGCTAACACCGTGGCGGGCGGCCAGATCAGTAAAGAACTGCCACGCCACCCGGCCAGAGCGGGAACCGCGCGTGGCCTGCCATTCGATTGCCTCGGCACGCAGGCTATCCGCAGCGATGTGAAGACCATGCGCATCGCAATAGCCCTTGATCATGGCGAGATACTCATCCTGGGTGCACGGGTGGAAGCCAAGCCAGAGGCCAAAACGGTCGGAGAGTGAAACTTTCTCCTCCACCGCTTCGGAGGGGGAAATGGCGGTAGAACGCTCATTCTCGATCATATCGCGGGGCATAAGGTGGCGGCGGTTGGAGGTGGCGTAGAAAATCACATTCTCCGGGCGACCCTCAATGCCGCCATCAAGCACGGCTTTAAGTGACTTGTAATGCGTGTCGTCATGGCTAAAGCTGAGGTCATCGCAAAAAAGCACAAAGCGGCGGTCCGGGGCGGCGCGCAGGTGGCGCAGCAGGGCCGTGACGGATGGTAGATCTTCGCGCGAAAGTTCCACAAGGATCAGCGGATGGCTCTTGGCAATGTCGTCGTGGATCGCCTTAACAAGACTGGATTTACCCATACCGCGCGCGCCCCAGAGCAGCGCATTGTTGGCAGGCAGACCTTTGACAAAATGCAGGGTATTTTCATGCAAGATGTCGCGGGCGCGGTTAATGCCGATCAGAAGCGACAGATCCACGCGCGCGACATGTGGCACCGGGTCCAGCCGTTCTGGTCCGGTATGCCAGATGAAGGCGCTGGCCGCGTCAAAATCGGGGGCGGGCTGCGGGCGGGGGCTAAGACGTTCCAGCGCCTCAGCGATGCGGATCAGGGTGTTGCTATCCATTCACTTCGTCTTTTCGTCGGTATTGTCTTCCGCGTAATCGTCGTCCTCGTCATCATCTTCCTCGACCCAAAGACCCTGCGCACGCAGATCGGCCTCGCGCTTTTTCTCGACGCGGCGGACAAGGAGAATGGAAATTTCATACAGCCCGTAGACAACGGCAAACAAAATTACCTGCGTGATGACATCGGGCGGCGTGACCACAGCTGACAGCGCGAGGATCGCCACAACCGCGTATTTGCGTACCGAGCCGAGGCCGCGCGCCGAGACAAGCCCGGCCTTGCCCATCAGCGTCAGCAGCACCGGCAATTGGAAGCAAAGACCGAAAGCGAGGATGAACTTGGTGGTCAGCGCGAGGTACTCTTCCATCGAACCTTGGAACAAGACGCCGGCTGTGCCGCCCTCAACGTCGCTCGCGGTGGGGGCCATCTGCTGGAAGCCGAGGAAGAAATCAAATGCGAGCGGCAGGATCGCGTAATAAGCGAAAGCCGCGCCGATAGTGAACATGATCGGTGAGGCGACGAGAAAGGGCATAAACGCGCCCTTTTCATTCTTGTAAAGGCCTGGGGCCACGAAGCGCCACATCTGGAAGGCGATGACCGGGAAGGAGATTATGAAGCCGCCGAAAAGTGAGATGCGGATCGCGACAAAGAAGCCCTCTTGCAGCTTGATCAAGACGAGGCCGCAATCCTGGCTTCGGTCGGCCAATGCAGCACAGATTGGGTGCGTCAGGAAGTTAAAGATCTCGTTCCAGACGGTAAAGCACAGCACCATGCCCACAAGGAAAGCCAAAACCGAATAGATCAGCCGGTTGCGCAGCTCTGCCAGATGCTCAATCAGCGGGGCGGAGCTATTGTCGATGTCATCCGCGCTCATACATCACTCTTTGTTGGGTTGGGCTTCTTTGCGCTGGATTTCTTGGCAGCGGTTTTTGGGGGCGCTGCTGCGGCGGAGGGGGCCTTAGGTTTGGTCGCGGCGGGTTTGGTCGCGGCGGGTTTGGTCGCGGCGGGTTTGGTCGCGGCGGGTTTCGGCTTTGGAGCCGGTGTTGGCGCAGGCGATGACGTGGCGGCCGCAGCACGCTCAGTGCGTTTGGCAGCCTGCGCATCGGCCAGAACCTGAGTTGCGGGGCCTTTAGGAGAGGCATCGGGCTTGGGCGCGGCAGGGTCCGGCTTGGGGGCCGATGATTTAGTGGACTTCATCGGATCCCAGCTCTCGAACTTTGTCGCAGCATCCTTGACCGCATCCAACCCCATGGCTTTGGCCGAGGTCACTTTACGCAGGTCTTTCGCCACATCCTTGACGCCAGCTTCATCCGCAGCCGTTTCCATCGCGCGGCTAAATTCGCGCGCCATACCTTTGGCCTTGGCTGTGAAACGGCCAAGGGTGCGGAACATCTCGGGAAGATCTTTGGGGCCGATCACGATCAGCGCCACAACCCCGATAACCAAAAGCTCAGTCCAGCCGATATCAAACATGGGTGCGTTCCCCGCGTGGCGGCTACTTAGGCCTTATCCTTGTCCTTATCGGCGGGCGTGACATCAACGACATCGTCGACCTTTTTGTCCAACTCTGCCGTTTCTTCCTTCACGCCACGCTTGAAGGCGTTGATGCCTTTGCCGACTTCGCCCATGAGCGAGGACACCTTGCCCCGGCCAAAGAGCACGAGGACGACGACGGCGATCAAAAGAAGGCCGGGAATACCAATATTGTTAAGCATGTGCCTATTCTCCCCAATCGAGCGGCTGAGCCCGCCCGGAATGTTACCCCACCCATTTATGGCGAAGTGAAGCGGGATCAAAGGGGGATTCGGCTTTACGCGCCGCGCTGCTGACAGTATTTTGTCAGTTGCAGGTGTGATACCATGGTATCTTGGCACCCTTTCCCTGCCTGATGGAAACCTGGATGAGCCGCGACCAGCGTATATTTGACCTGATCCAACGGATGCGCGACGGGCGGTTGCATACGGCGGCGGCGCTGGCACGAGATTTGAGTGTTTCCACCCGGACCATCTGGCGCGATATGGCGATGATGGCGTCCACGGGCATTCCGGTGGAGGGCGAGCGCGGGCTGGGATACATCTTGCGTGCACCGCTGATGCTACCCCCCGTCATGCTGACGCAAGAGGAGTTGGAGGCTCTGATGGAGGGCTTGGCCCATGTTGGCGCAGGCGACAGCGCACGCGCACGCGCGGCACGGGCGCTGCGGTTTAAGGTTGCAACACTTTTGCCGCAGGCGGGGCTACTGCCGGACCCAGAAGATTTGGCCTGAACGGGCTAGGCCGGAAACACAAAGCAGCGATCACGGCGGATCATCAGCCAGAGCGGGGTGCCAACCTTGGGCAAGAACACGCCCGGCACAGCCGCAGTGAGTTTCGAGCCGTCAAAATCCATGGTGAAATCGACAAGGCTTTCATGACCCAAAAACCGTGCGCGCGAAACGATACCACGCGCAGGGGTACCATCTTGCGACGTGGGGTTTGGGCCACGGCCTGCGCGATCAAAATCAATCTTCAGATGTTGCGGGCGGATCACGATTTCCACCTTGCCGCCATCAACATGGCCGGGGGTAAGAAAGGCGCCAAAGGGGGTATCCGTCAGCGCACCTTTAGAAACGCCACTTATCACATTGATATCGCTAAAAAATGCAGCGGCGGCACGATCTATTGGCGCGTTATAAATATTATAGGGAGAGCCGCGCTGCACGATTTTGCCGTCCCGCATCAAGGCAATCTCATCGGCCATGCGCAGCGCCTCGTCCGGCTCATGCGTGACCAGCAAAACGGCAGCGCCTTCCTCTTTCAGCACCTCCAGCGTGGTGTCGCGGATGCCATCGCGCAGGCGGTTATCAAGGCCCGAGAAAGGTTCATCCATCAGCATGATGCGCGGGCGCGGGGCAAGCGCGCGGGCAAGGGCCACGCGCTGCTGCTCGCCGCCCGAAAGCTCATGCGGGTGCTTGGCACCAAAGCCTGAAAGGTCTACGCGCTCCAACAACTCATCAACGCGGGCGGTTTTTGCGCGCGCATCCCCGCACAGGCCAAAGGCCACGTTTTTGGCCACGCTCAGATGCGGAAACAGCGCGAAATCCTGAAACATCAGGCCGATACCGCGAGATTCGGGTGGAAGATGGGTTCGATCATCGCAGACGGTCTGGCCATCAATGCGGATGGTGCCACTGTCAGGGTTCTCCACCCCGGCGATCATCCGCAAGGTCGTCGATTTGCCGCAACCCGAGGGGCCAAGCAGGCAGGTCACCTGCCCTGCCGCCACGGTCAGCGTCAAGTCCGACACCACATCCCGGTGGCCAAAGCGGCGGGAGAGGTTCGCGACCTCTAGTCTCGGCTGGGCTTGGCTGTTGAGCATCGTGGCGCGCGGCCTTTACCTTATCAATTCAATCGGGAATGGGTTAGCAGGCCAGACGATGCGGGGCAAGGGTTTGGCTCTGTACCAATTGGCGCAAGCGTCATGCCGTGTCTTCCAAGGTGCGCCATGGGTGTAGGGGGGCAAAGCCATCGGGGCCATGATCCCCGGCCCAATAACTGCCGCTGCCCTTTTGGTCTTGCTGGCGGCTGATCGGGGTTTGCGTAAGGGCGCACCATAGGAAAGTCCCTACCGCGCCATGGCCGACAAAGAGGATATTGGCATAAACTTCCGCCATAACCTCTTCAAAACATTTGACTATGCGGGTGCTTGCGGCTTGGGCGGATTCCCAGCCTTCGGGGCCGGTGCCGAGGTTGGCAAACAGCGCATCGGCCAGCGCCTCATGCCGGGCGTGCGGGACATAGCCGGTGGACGCGCGGTCCACTTCACCCATCTCAGGATGAATGTGAAGCGGGAGCGCGAAGGCATTGGCCAGAAGTTCGGCGGTCTGGACAGCCTTCACCTCCGGCGAAGCGACGATGAGCCAACCACGACCGGGCCAACCCTTCGCGACGGCGGCCAGCACCCGACTACGCCCCATATCCGATATTTCCCATTCTGGAACAGGTACTTGCGGGTCTATCTTCACCTCGGGATGAGAGAGGTATAGGATGCGTCGGATCATGCCACCTCGTGATTTGAATGGGCGGAGCTAGCCAATACTAGCCCCGCCCATAGTTAACGGCACTATGGGGCTCATGCCTCAGATCGTGGCATTAACCGCGCCACCATCAAGCAACAGGTTCTGGCCCACGATGAAGCCCGCCTTCTCGGAACACAAGAAAGCGCAGGCCGCGCCGAACTCTTCGGCCGTGCCATAGCGGCGGGCGGGAATTGTGGCTTGACGTTGCTTGCGCGCTTGCGGAATATCGATGCCTTGCGCCTTGGCCACGCCGCCATCAAGGCTGGTCGCGCGATCCGTATCATGGATGCCGGGCAGAAGGTTGTTGATGGTCACGCCATGTTCAGCGACTTGCCGTGCAGTGCCCGCGACAAAGCCAGTAAGCCCGGTGCGCGCAGCGTTGGAAAGCCCCAGCTGCGGAATCGGTGCCTTGACGGAGCCGGAGGTGATGTTGACCACCCTGCCCCATTTGCGCGCGATCATCCCCGGCAGCAGCGCCTGCATCAGGGCGATAGGTGTCAGCATGTTGCCATCCAGCGCCTTGATGAAATCATCGCGGCTCCAATCGGACCAGAGGCCGGGTGGCGGGCCACCAGCATTGGTCACGAGAATATCGACGTCACCTGCGGCGGCGAGCACCCGCGCGCGGCCATCTTCGGTGGTGATATCGGCGGCGACCGCGGTCACTTCCACCCCGTAAGTGGCGCGGATATACGCGGCGGTAGCCTGCAGCGCCTCATCCCCGCGGGCGTTGATGACAAGGTTCACACCCGCTTCGGCCAAAGCCTCGGCACAGCCCCGCCCCAAGCCTTTTGAGGCCGCACAGACCAGCGCCTTCTTGCCCTTGATACCCAGATCCATCTTTCGTCCTCCTCGGTTCATATGCTGCACCAGAGGTAGCAGTGCCTGCGGCCAAGGGAAAGTGGGCTTGCATGTTTCGCAGACCGGAAGGCATTCAAAAGAGCATATTGGAAACAGCATTCACAATCTGTATCTGTTGCTTCGACCCAAAATTCTATTTTTTCTTACGCTAGCAACGGGCTTAAGGGTTTGATAAGGCTAACCTTGGGAAGATGGGGTATCCTTCGCTGACTTTAGCTCTTGAGAAATGGATTTTAGCTTGATCGAAGCCCCGAGCGTCGCGTCTCCGCCTACACAAGTTTGTCAGGTTTTCAAATGCGATGACATCTATGTCAGCATCGGTGTCAACCATGGTGAAGGCCTTGCGGGGCTGGATGACGTGTGCCTTGGCGATATATATGTGCTGGCCGTTAACCCCGCAGCGCAGGCGATGACGTTGCAGCGCGACGCTGCGGCCCAGATCATCGCCCCTGACAGCCAAACCGGAACGCCGGGTGCCAAGGTCACGCTGGCGGCGCGCTACACGATGATGGCACCCGACGGCGACAAGTTGGAGTTGCTTGCGCTGCGGGTGGACCCGGACGCGGCGTATTTCATCCTTCCCCTCTCGCCCATGGGGACAAATATCGAATATACGCTGGTCAAGATGGATAAACCGCAACCCGATGAGCGGCTGATGGACCTTTTGTGCATTTCCTTTGCGCGCGGCACGCTGATCACATTGGGCGATGGCAGCCAACGCCCGATTGAGGAGTTGGCGCCTGGTGACCGCGTTCTGACGCGCGACCATGGCCCGCAAGCGGTGCGCTGGCTTGGGAATGTGACATTGCGCGCGGTCGGGGCCTATGCGCCCGTGATCATTCCGGCGGGTGTGATGGGGAACGCAGGGGATCTGGTGGTCAGCCAGCATCACCGCATGTTCCTTTATCAGCGCAAGAAGGCTGGCGGCGTGCCACAATCGGAATTGCTGGTGCAGGCCAAGCATCTGGTCGATGGTGATCGTATTTTCCTGCGAGAAGGCGGGTATGTCGATTATTTCAGCCTCGTCTTCGACGATCATGAGATTATTTATGCCGAAAGTATTCCGGCAGAAAGCCTGATGGTAAGTGAGGCCACAGTTTCGCGGCTGCCGCCCGAACTTGCGGCAGAAGTGAAGCAGCGCTTTCCGGGGCTGAGCCAGAGCCAGAATTTTGGCATCGAAGCTGGCCCGCAGGCGATCAAGGCCATCTTCCAAGATTTGGCCAAACGTGGTGGCCGTGGCGCGCGCTGACCGGATGTAAAGGCGCACACGCGGAACTGTTGCGAAGCGGCAAAATTGCGTTTATGTGCCGCTTATGTTA